>CAJOLI010000026.1 GCA_905235285.1 uncultured Bacteroidaceae bacterium | reverse complement strand
CGGGGAGGCTGTTGCGGAGCGGCCTGGTATTGCGGGAGGGCCACCAGCTGTTCGAGCACCTCGCGCAGATAGGGGTAAGGGCAGCCTGCCTCGTCGGCCAGCAGCTGCCGCAGGTTGTCGATGGCGGGGCAGATGCTGTCGATGAAATGTTTCTTGCGCTCGAAATAGCCACGGAAACCGTAGGCGCCCAGGACCTGCAGCAGGCGGAAGAGCACGAAAAGACGGAGGCGCGAGCGGAAGAGTTTCCCATCAACCTCGACGTAGTGCTTGAGGTTGTCGAGATAGACGCCAATGAGTTCCTCGCGCAGGTCGGGGTTGTAGCGTGCCGAAGCCTGCCAGAGGAAGCTGGCAAGGTCGTACTGTACGGGGCCGCGACGTCCGCCCTGGAAGTCGATGAAATGCGGGGCTCCGTCGGCGCTGAGCATGACGTTGCGGGCTTGGAAGTCGCGGTAGAGGAAAGCGCTGGTGAGCGACGAGGGCTGCTCGGGCGCTGACACCAAGTCCTTGGCAAAGAGCTGGAAGGCAGCTTCGAGGCGCAGCTCGTGGAAATCGATGCCGGTAGCCTTGAGGAAGCAGTACTTGAAATAGTTGAGGTCGAAGAGGACGCTGGTCTTGTCCATCTCGGCCTGCGGGTAACACTGGCTGAAGTCGAGGCCCACGGCGCCACGAATCTGCAGGGCCGGCAGCTCGGCAATGGCCTGGCGCAGCAGCTGCTTCTCGGCTTCGTTGTAGCGGCCCCCCGCATCGCGACCGCCCTTGAGGGCATCGAAGAGCGAGCGGGCCCCCAGGTCGCGCTGCAGGTAGCGCAGGCCGTCGGGGCTGACGGCCACCACCTCGGGCACAGGCAGGTGCTTGGCCGTGAAATGGCGTGCGAGGTAGATGAAGGCGTGGTTCTCGTCGAGCGACGTTCCGACAACGCCTATGAGGCTGCGCCCATCAGGTGCCGTGAAGCGGTAGTAGCTGCGATTGCTGCCGGAGCCTGTAATAGGCTCCACTGACAGCGGCTCCTGCTGCGCATAAGCGATATATAGTTCGCGAAGTCTGTCCATGGGGGGATGATGAGTGAGGGGGCCTTACTGCCGGGCCTTGGCCAGACGGCTTATCTTACGACGTATGGCAAGGATGTTGAAGAACGAGACGATGATGCAGATGCCGCAGCCCACGAGCAGGGCCGGTGCCAGCGGGCCTTCGCTGAGGGAGGGGAAGATCTGCCAGAGGCGCTCGAGATAGAGATGACGTATCCAAAGCAGCAGGCCTATGGCCAGCAGGAGCACCATCACGTTGAGACCTATCGTCAGCAACTGATACGGCAGCGAGACGCGCGCCGGTGAGTAGCCTATGAGCAGCAGGTTCTGCAGCTTGTCGGCATTCTTCTGCACGAGCAGGAAGATGCTGAGCATGAGGATATAGAACGAGAGTGCGCTGATGAGCAGGCCCACAGCCATGACAATGCCGGCCACCACCTTGAGGAAGTATGTCGTGCGTCCGGCGTCGAGGCTGTTGTCGTCGAGCTCGTAGCCGTGGTCGTTGACGAAGGTGGCGATGGCGTCGTCGGCAGGATTCTTCACCTCGACGATGACGCGCGTGGGCTCGGCCACGGCGGAGGGCGCCAGGGATTCGTTGCTCTCGCGGATGAAGGCATCGGGCACGAGGACGGTGTTCAGGCGCGTGGAGAATCCTACGACGCGCCCTTTGAGCTGGCGCTCTGCCCCACCCTCGCCCCGCAAGCGCAGGTCGAGCTGAATCATCGAGACGACGCCCTCGGAGAGCGTTGGCAGCGACTGACTCTTGGCGAAGCCGAAGTTGTAAAGGGCGAGATACGAGCGTGGGAGGATGATAGGCACCTCGCCCTCGCGCAACGGAGGCCAGGAGACATCGACGAACTCGTCGGGAACGCTCTCGAAGAACATACTCGTGCCCATCTGCGAACCGCCCATCGACAGCGAGGCATAGACCTGGTACTGCGAAGCGGTAAAGCGGCCCACGGAGCGCACGAAACGCTGCTGGCTCAGTTCCTCGATGTCGGCATTGCTGAAGGTCTGTGCCTCGCCGCTGAGCGTGCTGCTGGCAGCTATGCGCTTGGATAGAATGATATAGGTATTCTTTATGAAGCTGTCCTCCCCGCCGAAAGCCGGGAGAATATCTTCGTAGAACTGGACGCTGAGCAGAACGGTGAGCATCCCAAGCAGGTTGGCAAGGAAGAAACCGGCGAGCTGTCCGGCGCTGATATGTCGGCGTAGAAGTTTCCAGATGAGAGTCATAGGCGGAAGGTTTTTTCGTAGGGGAGGTCCATGTGGTGACCGATACTGGTGACGATGATGCCGGCGCCCTGCTGGCGTGCTTCGCTCAGCAGCAGCTCGGCCATGATAGCGCTGTTGACGCGGTCGAGGTGGCTCACGGGCTCGTCGGCGAGGATGAAGTCGTAGGGCTGACAGAGGGCTCGCATGAAAGCCACGCGCTGCTGCTGTCCGAAGCTCATGTGGGCCAGCTTAGTGTCGCGACGGTCGGCAATGCCGAGACGCTCGAACCACGACTCTATCTCAGCCGCCGGCTTGTGGGAGGTGAGACGGTTCTTGATCTCGACGTTCTCCCAGGCCGTAAGCTCCGGGAAGAGGCGCAGCTCCTGGAAGACGTAGCTGAGCGAGCGTTGGCGCAGACGAGTCCACTCAAAGCGCTTCAGCGAACGTATGTCGCGGTCGTCGAAGAGAATCTCGCCGTCGTAGTCGTTGCGATAGCCTATCAGATAGCTGCAGAGCGACGACTTGCCCGTGCCGGAAGCGGCCTCAATGAGATACACGTGGCCACGCTCGAGGGTGATATCCTGGCGCCACGTGTCGGAGACGATGTCGTCGCGACAGGCAAAGACGCGAGGCATCGTGTTGCGGAGTGTTATCTTATTCATTATTCAGAAGTTCTTTAGCAATATGAATGCCCGACGGAGCCGACAGGCGCAGGTGGGCGGCGTTGTCACTATCTACAGACAGAGTTACGCGCTCGAACTTACGCAGCGGCGATGGCACCGTGGTAAGCCCCACGGCCAGCTTCACCAGCTGCGGCATAGAGAAAGTGGCGTAGAAACGGCTGCCGGCAATAGTGGCCTGCTGAGCCTGCAGCAGGCTGTTGCCTTCGGTCGTCAGTCCCTGCTGGCTGCCGAGATAGAGGATGTTGTCGGCCGCGCCGAGGTAATAACGCTCGGAGGCTAAGCTCAACGAATAGTCGAGCGGGCCGAGGCTCTGCACGTCGACGAAACTGTTGCCCCACGCTGCGGCGCCGTCGAAGCAACTGGTGTCGCGCAGGCGGGCCGCGAGATAGAATCCGTGGAAGTTGAAGCTCACGAGGTTATGGGGCGACGGAGAGAAGTCGGGAGTGAACTCGAAGGCCACGTCGCCGTCGATAGCTGAGATAATATTGTCGAGGTCGATGGCAAGGTTCATGGCGGCCAGCGCCGAGCGCAGGCTCTTGCTGGTGCGCATGAACTTCAGCAGACGACTGCCCTCGATGTTGAGGCCCAGCCAGCAGCTGTTGTCGCTGTGGGCGTTGCCGATGAGCTCGCCTTTGATGGGGCGTAGCTTGTCGAACATCTGCGTCACTTCGCTCTTGGTCTCGTCGGTGAGAGGCTCGAGGACGGCGTCGAGGAAGAGCTCGTTGGCGCGAGTCGAGAGTTGCAGGCTCACCATACCGTCGTTATGGCTGGCGATTCTCAGCTTGTAGAAGAACAGGCGCAAACGCGGGGGAAAGAGCTCCGGGCCTATCATAGCCACGGCGGCGCCCGACTTCTTAGCGAGCTGCGAGAAGAACAAGGTAGTCTGGCCGCTGTAGTCCTTATTCTGCTCGAGGAGGCGGACCATCTCAACGCGCAACTGGTCTTGGGCCGAACTGGCGACAGGCCCCATCACCAGAGCCCGAGAGCCGTCGAAGGCGCACAGCCAACGATCGAGCAGCGTCACCCACGAATAGCCGCGCTGGCGGGCTATGGCGGAAGCACGGCCCTCGGCGTGGAGCTCCTCGCAGAGAGCTGTGAAATCATCGTCGTCGGCTATGGCTGCCACCATGCCGAAATTGCCTGACTCGGCAGCGAAGGCATAGAGCGGACGCGAGAAGTCGATGCCCGTTTCGGATTTCTCCGACGAGCGGGCATGGCGAACGAAGTCAACAAAGTCGCTAATCTCGAGGTCGGCCTCATCGGCAAACGTAAGAAGGTCGAAGCGCGCGAGAGCCTTCAGGTCAGAAGGCAGCGCATTCAGATAGGCCGTTTGCGAACGGCTGACAAAATAGTAAGCTCCCAGGCCTATGGCCGCTATGAGTGGAAGTGCGATGAGAGCTGCTTTGGTCTTATTCATGACAAATAGTTTTTTATCTGTTGGCAAGACGCATGAGATGCACGGCCACGAGCGCGGCGGTCTCGGTGCGCAGGCGGCTGGTGCCGAGCGACACAGAGCGGAAACCGGCACTCTCGGCCGCACGTACCTCGTCGACAGAGAAATCGCCCTCGGGACCTATCATCACGAGAGCCGGCTCTGAGCGTCGGAGTACATCGCCCAGGAAGGGCTTATCGCCTTCCGCAGGCTCGTAGCAATGGGCGATGAAACGCTGGGCGGGCAGGTCTGCACGGGCGATGAAATGGCGGAAAGGTTCGATGGGCTCTATGGTTGGCTTCCAGGCTTTATGGCTCTGCTTCATGGCGGCCACGGCCACACGCTCGAGGCGGTCGGTCTTCACGACGTGGCGCTCGGCGAACTGGCTGTCGAGCAACGAGAGGCGGTCGAGGCCTATCTCCGTGGCTTTCTCCATGAACCACTCCACGCGATCCATGTTCTTAGTCGGTGCTAAGGCCAGATGAATAGCGGCCTGCCACTCGGGCTGCTGCGGACGAGCCTGCGTGATGGTGAAACGGCAATGATGATTACCGGCATCAGAGATGACAGCATCGTAGAGAGTGCCGCACCCGTCGACAAGCACAAGCTCTGCCCCTACTCCAAGGCGCAACACACGTACCGCGTGTTGAGCCTCATCCGCAGGCAATTCGCCGCTGTCGGGGTCGGGCACGTAAAAGTATCTTATCTCCTTCAAGGCTTATATAAGTTAATTAATGCCGCGCTGCATGTCTTTCACTCTGCATACGGGTTGGCATCTTCTATGGGGTTGCGCGCCTGATTGCGGCGGGCCAGCTCATCGCGTATCTGCGTGGCCACCTCGAAGTTCTCGGTGGCTACGGCATGCTCCAGGGCATCCTCCAGCATCTTGCGTGTGAGTACATCAATGTTTATGGCAAAGGATTTGTCGCCTGTCTTGCGCATATACTGAGCCTGGAAGAGCTCGCTGTCGATGGTAATAGGACAAACCGAGGTGCAGGCTACGACCAGGGCGTCATGAGCCTGACAGGTGTCGACGACGCACTCCTGACCTTCACGCTCGGCGACAATCTTACACAGGAAGACGCCGTTGGCTATGCCCGTGAACTCGATACGCTTGACAGTGACATCGAATTTGTGCAGCAACAGGTTGTAGGCATCGGCAACAGTAGCCGCCACGGGCAGCGACAGAGGAATCTGACGACGCATCATCATCGAGACGGCACGGCGCGTCGACATCATCACGGGGAGAATCCTGTCGCCGCCTTTTTCCTTCAAGATTACTATCGAACGATCGTTCTGGTCGGCCGTAGAAGCCAAGCCACTTAATTCTAATTCTATCAACATAGCTGCAAAGCTTATGGGTTTCAGGTTCTGTTAACAGCTCTCTCACGGGAGAGTTACATGAAGAATCTCGATGAACTGGATGGCTGACGCTAACTGACCTGCCGCTTATCGTGGAAGAGGATGGCAAAAGCGACAGCTACAACGAGGGCGTAAGTGGCAAAGATGAACCAGCACGTCTGCCAGTCGCCTACGAGGAAACCGTCGTTCCACGTGCAGTAGTTATTTACAACCTGACCGGCTATGAGCGTGCCTACGGTAGCACCCAGACCGTTCGTCATAAGCATAAACAAGCCTTGGGCAGAGGCCTTCACACTCGGGTCGCACTCCTGATCTACGAAGATGCCGCCCGACACATTGAAGAAGTCGAAGGCAACGCCATAGACGATGCACGAGAGGATGAAGAAGAGCACGCCCGGCATCGTGGGATTACCCACGCCGAAGAAGCCGAAACGGAAAACCCATGCGAACATCGACATGAGCATAACCGTCTTTATGCCAAAACGACGGAGGAAGAACGGTATCATCAGTATGCACAACGCCTCACTGATCTGAGAGAGCGACGTCAGCAGCGTAGCGTTGTTGGCGGCGAAGGACGACGCAACGACAGGATCAGCAGAGCCCTTGAAGCTCGTGATGAAGGGACCGGCATATCCGTTGGTGACCTGAAGGGCCATTCCGAGCAGCGCCGAGAAGATGAAGAAGAGAGCCATGCGGCGAGTCTTAAACAAACGGAAAGCACTGAGACCCAGTTGTTCAGACAGCGAACTTTGAGGTTTTACTTCAAGCTTACATTCAGGCAGTGTGAAGCAATAAGCAAAGAGCAACAGGCTCAAGATGCCAGACACGAAGAACTGCATATAGGTGTACTGAAACTTCATCGAGTTCTCGGCCAGCGTGAAGTGGAAGCCGGCATCATCGTAGGCCGCGCAGTTGACAAACCACATCGTAGCGATGAAACCGACAGTGCCCAGGACGCGGATGGGAGGGAAGTCCTTGACGGTGTCCATGCCGCCGCCCTTGAGGATTGTGAAGGCCGTGGTGTTGGACAAAGCTATCGTAGGCATAAAGAACGCTACGCTGACGGTGTAGAGGCCAATGAACAGAGCCTTATTGGGCAGGTCGTGGCCCAAGCCCGAGCGCCAGCCTATCCACCAGCAGCACAGCATGGCGAGGCCGGCAGCCAGATGACAGAGGCCCAGCAGACGCTGCGGCTGTATCCACTTATCGGCGATGATGCCCATAATCGTAGGCATAAAGATGCTTACGATACCCTGAATGGCATAGAACCAAGCAATCTGCGCTCCCAAACCGACAGAGCCCAGATAGTTGCCCATGCACGTGAGGTAAGCTCCCCAGACAGCGAACTCAATGAAATTGAGTATCGACAGACGAATTTTTAAGTTCATATTTGATTTATTTATTACTTGCGCGGCAAAAGTAATAAAAAAAAATGCATTAGACTGCGTCATTACTCATTTTTTCTTAACTTTGTCCACAAATTAACACTAACGAGCATGAAAGCTTTTACTTATGAATATTCCAAGCGCCCGTCGGCGACGGAAACGGCCATACGCGCAACTATGGTCTTTGCCTTTTGTTGCATGATGGTTCACGAACAGGCGACGGCTGAAACGCGCCCCCACTCTACCGACACTTGCCGCTACGAGCTGGTGTGGGCTGATGAGTTCGACGTCGACGGAGCTCCAGACCCGGCACTCTGGAACTACGAACACGGATTCGTTCGCAACCAGGAGCTGCAATGGTATCAGCAGGACAACGCGCGTTGCGAAGGAGGGCTGCTGAAAATCACGGGAAGGAGGGAACAGGTAGAGAACCCGCGCTACGAGGCCGACAGCCGCGACTGGCGCCGCAACCGCCAATATGCTGAATACACCAGCTCGTGCATCGAGAGCCGCAAGAGTTTCTCGTTCCGCTACGGGCGTCTCGAGGTCAAGGCACGTATTCCTGTAGCTCCGGGGGCGTGGCCCGCTATATGGACCCTCGGCAACCGCTGGGGGTGGCCTGCCTGCGGCGAGATAGATGTCATGGAGTTCTATCGAGTGCCGCAGGCTGACGTCAATATCCACCATCAGGCACAAGCAGAACGAACGGTGCCCGTAGTGCTGGCCAACGCATGCTGGCAAGGGGCCAATGGGCGCGATGCCTGGAACACAGGACGATGGCCGTTCACACGATGGACTGCTGCCGATGCCGACTGGGCTGCGCGTTTCCATGTCTGGCGCATGGACTGGACTGCCGAAGCCATAAAGATCTACCTCGACGACGAGCTCCTCAACGACATCCCTACGGCACAGGCTGATGCTGACCGCCCTGGGTATGTCAACCCGTTCAGAAACGATGTCGAGGGCTTCGGCCACTACATTCTGCTTAACCTCGCTATCGGAGGTTGCGGAGGAACCCCCGACGACGATGCCTTCCCCCTCGTCTACGAGATAGACTACGTCAGAGTGTATAAAAGTAAGAACTGAACATCTATAAACCCTAATCACAAATAAATCATGACACAGATCAGCACTTCGGCAGCCCCGGCTGCCATCGGCCCCTACTCGCAGGCCATCCGTATCGGCAACATTATCTTCTGCTCCGGACAACTGCCCATAGACCCCGCCACAGGCACATTCCCCGAAGGTGGCATAGAAGCCCAGACGCGACAGTCGCTGGCCAACATCAGAGCTATCCTCAACGAGGCCGGCACAGACCTCGCTCACGTCGTCAAGACAACCGTGTTCCTCGCATCCATGGATGATTTCGCGGCAATGAACTCCGTCTACGCCGAGGCCTTCACGGCACCTTTCCCGGCACGCTCGGCCGTTGCCGTGAAGACATTGCCAAAGAACGCCCTCGTAGAGATAGAATGTATCGCTGAAGTCTAACATTACGTTAGTTCGGTATAAGATGAACATTTAAATCTTTGGCAAAAACATATCAATTGCATAGAGCTAATGTCCTGCTTACGTTGGACTATGAAGCCAATAGAATGAGGTGTCCCACCTAGGTGGGCCACCTCATTCTATTGGCTGTATTCGCCATTTCAACCGGTTGAATTGAGCAATTCAACCGGTTGTGTTGAGCGATTCAACCGGTTGTATTGAATGTTTCGACTGGTCGTGCTGAGCATTTCGACCTGTTGTGTTGTGTGCGGTGCCATTAAAGCTTTAAGTAATGGATATGTTGCCCGAACGTAGTGAATAGCCTTCTTTTCCCGTGAGAAAGTTTTAAATGTGCTTTTTATGCTTTTTAAAAGCAATTATCAGATATATAGTTGCTTAGCTAAAATTAAATGGCATTCAATAGCGTTTTCATAGTTTTAGCCCCTTTTTTAGGCATTTAAATGGCGTTTAAACAGCATACAAAAAGCCGCATCAGCGATGTGATGAGAACTCCGAGAATAAATGATTTGAGTGCCCTCTGCCTTTGTAATCTGCCGGCCTCCTTACGGAGGTTACCCCTCTGAGAGGGGCGCAGCCCGCCATTGGTCAGCGAAGCTTCCTCGGTTTTCTTGTAGTAATTGATGAGTCTCCCAGTCTAACTGATGCGGCTATGGTGTCGTGTACGCTCTCGCGGGAGCGCCACTGCTGTTTCAATGATCGCACTGCAAAGGTAAGGCTTTTAGCGTTGCCTCGCAAAATAAATGTGTACAAATTGCAAAGTTTAGGGTTGTAGTGCAACTTTCTGGCCGAAAATTTGGAAAAGCTCAAAGATTTTGTTTACTTTGTCCTCGATATTGTGTTTTAGAAGCCCCTTAGCTTGTACGCGCGCGTACATAATCTTTTATGCTCAACGTCAGCTATATTATCCTCGCCGCTGCACTCCTGCCCGCCGTAATACTAATGATTCTCATCGTCATACGCGACAAGGAGAAACCCGAGCCACCGCTCATGCTGGCGCGCGGCGTGTTTTTCGGCGTGCTCTCAGCTTTCGGGTCGCTCGCGCTCTCTATGCCGCTCCTTGCCTCTGGCCTTATTCCAGAAGCCTACACAAACTCCGTAGAAGCGGCTCTCTATTCGTTCGGCGTAGCCGCCTTGCCCGAAGAGCTCTCGAAACTGTTCTTCCTGTGGCTGTTGCTGCGCAACAACAAGTATTTCGACGAGCACCTCGACGGCATCGTCTACGCAGTGTGCATCGGACTGGGCTTTGCGGGTTACGAGAACATTCAATATGTGTTCAATGCGGGCAACGACTGGGCCCTGACAGCTATCTTGCGCGGATTGCTCTCGGTGCCGGCTCATTTCTTCTTTGCCGTGCTGATGGGCTACTACTACAGCCTCGTGCATTTCGGTCATAACCCTCGCCGCAACGCCGTATGGGTAGTGGCGGCTCCCGTGCTGGCTCATGGCATCTTCGACACTATAGCCATGGCCCAAGAGGTATCGCCCGGCCTCGAAGCCATCTTCGGCTTAGTATTGCTGATTTTCTGCAACGAGCTACGCAAGCTCTGCTCCCGGCATATCAACGAGATGACCGCTGCCGACACTGGCTCGTACCAGCGCTCGGAACGCTGACACTTCTTTTTCCTGCGGGCAGAGGGTTACTTCGCTCACGACAACACATTAAACAACAGAAATGCAGACCTGGACCGACATAGATATGGTGAATGCAATCCTTCAGCACGATGAACGCCTGATGGAGCGCTGCTACACAGACTGCCACCGCTATTTCACACAGCACGCAGGAGCTATCTTTGTCGATGAAGCCAGCGCGCACGACATCTTCCAGGACGCCATCATACATCTCTGGCGCGAGATAGAGACGCGGCGTATTGAGGTGTTCGAGGGACGTGTGTGCCGATGGGCCGACGGCCAGCTTATACCTATGCGCAGCTCAATAATGACCTTTCTCATGGCCGTAGCCAAGCGCAAGAACTGGGAACAGGTGAGGCAACAGCAGCGGTGGCAGCTCACCGACAACGACCGCGTGCTCGAGACGCTCGACAACAACCGCTACGACAGCGCACCCGAAGATGCCACCGAAACAGAGGTTCGCGAGCGCGTGGTGACGGACGCCGTTCTGGCAATGACTGAACGCTGCCGTGAGATACTTACCCTCTTCTACTACGAACACCGCTCGCTTGACGAGATTCTCGCTCTCCGCCCCGAAAACAGCACCAAGACGGGGCTCAAGACAAGTAAATACAAATGTATGCAACGCCTACGTGAACGCGTACACCAACGTTTCAAACAACTAAATATATCGCTATGACCGACAATCGTAACCTCTACGCCGACGAGGAGCGCATCGATGCCGTAGACCACATTATCTTCAGAGAACTCGGCGAACAGGCTCGCCTGAGACAAAAGATGCAGGAGTGGGACGAGCGCAAACGGCAGCAACGCCGCATGCGGCTCTTACCTGTCGTCTCTAACATAGCATCCGTAGCGGCCCTCTTCGTCATGGGCCTGTTCCTGCAAGCCATGCTCCCGGACACTAATGTAGCGACAGAAATACGTCATACAATCGAGCTGCCTAATGACACCACTACGACTCAGGCCACTGACTCCCAAAGCATAGCAGAGTGAAGAATCGCATGATTCTTCACTCTTTTTTTATCTGTTTCTTTGTGCATTAGCTATTTTCTGCTAACTTTGCACACACAAACTAACATTACCACTAACAAGAGAACATCATGAAACGTAAACTTCAGATACTTGCGGCAACGCTCATCGCGTCATGCACTTGTGCGCATGCACAGACGCCTTCGGGCGCCACTAACAGCGTAGCTACGGCTGTGCCCCACAACACAGTTCCGTTCCGCATCGACGACCCTGGCACCAAGCTGCCCGACATCACATGGGGCCTCGACCAGGCATGGACTTCCGAGGGCAACATGCTGCGCGGTGTCAACTTCGCAGGCGCAGACCTCATTGACATCGTACGCCTTAGCTTCCAGACCACTGACGCCGTGGACGAGGACCTTCAGCTCAGCGCCAGCCAGAAAGCCAGGCTCGACGAACGCATACGCATGGCCAAATATGCCAGCAACGCTACTATCAACATCAACTCCGACCAGGAAGCAGGCGTCATAAGCCACTACCACAACTCGCTCTCGGAATCGCAGTACAACACCTACGCTCGCCGATGGTACCTGCTCATCAAGGCCACGAAGAACTATATCGAATCGAAAGGGCTGAAAGTGACCAGTGTCTCGCCTTTCAACGAGCCGGACTACACCCCCTGGAATCAGGGTTCCAAGGCTGAGTTCAAGGCTATCAGCCAACTCATAAAAGGGGATCCCGACTTCTCAGGCGTGGCCGTCTGCGGAGGCAACACGCTCAACGACGACTTCGCCTTAGAATGGTACAACGCCTCGAAGCAGTACCTCGACGAAGGCAATACCCACCAGTTGGCCGGTTCCTTCGACAACTTCGCCGCTTTCTACCAACGCGTCAAAGCCGACGGAAAGGTGGGCGTAGGCGACGAACTCCACAACACCATGGAATGTATGGTAGGCTCGGAGTACGGACTGACGAAAGGTATATGGTGGGGCACCTGCGACCACACGCGCAGTCAGTTCATGAAAGCCAGCCGCGGCACACGCCTCGCCTATGCAGAGAACCGCGGACGTTGGACTGCTGCCGCCGTCTATCGTCATCCCGACGGCCACGTACAAGGATTCGGAGGCACCTCCGAGCGGCAGGCCAACGAGACCATCTACCGCTTCGCGGCCCTCGACCACGACGTCTTCTACAACGGACAAGGTCCCTTGCGTGAGTACATTATGACGCTCCCCGGCGGCACAGGCTACCAACAAGGACAGACAAACGCCGAGGGCCTGGTGAACATACAAGGCGGCGACGATATCATGCCGCCATTACCCGTCGAGGCTACCAACTACAAAATCATCAACCGAGGCAGCGGCTTCACCATCTCGGCAGCCAACAACAGCATAACCTCCGGAGTAAGCTTGTCGCAACAGCGACCTATCAAGACCAACAAGTCGCAACATTGGACTATCTCACCCGTAGACATACGCATAGGCGGCGACTTCAGCTACTACAAGATTGTCAATGCCAACAGCCCACGTATCATGCCCGACGTGCGCGACTGGAGCCTGAGCAACGGCGGCGACATCATTGCATACGCCGGCGGTTTCGGCGACAACGAGCAATGGTTCTTCGAGTATGCCGGCGACGGATGGTTCTACATCCGCAGCAAGCACAGCGGACTCTACGTGCAAGTGCAGCCCGGAACCGACAGCCAGATGAAAACGGCAGGGCGCAACATCAATCAAGGCAAGTTCACAGGCACGCCAAACCAGCAGTGGCGGCTTCTCCCAGAGAACATCGTCTACAACCCCGTAGCACCGAACGCACCGACAGAGCTCACCGCTACGCCACAACCCTCAAGCATAGCATTAAGCTGGACGGCTCCCGAGGATAACGACCTGAGCTGCTACACCATACAACGCTCTGACGACGGCGGCGCAACATGGCGTGTCATCAACCGAGGAATCCAGACCAACGCTTACATCGATAACACTGCCTGCGAAGCCATCGACTATCAATACCGCGTCTTAGCGCAAGACGAAAGCCTCAACCACTCTGAGCCCAGCAATGTAGCAACGTCGCAGCCGACAGGCGAGCCGGCTCTCGTGATGTACCTCACGGCCGACACAGACCTCACCGACGCCACCGCCAACGGCAACCACGCCGCGCTCTTCGGCACGCTCGTTCAGAAGGCCGGACATTTCGGCCAAGGCATCACACTCGACGGCTCAACCAACTTCATCCAGCTGCCGGCAACCATCGCAAACTCCCGCGACATCACCTTTGCGACATGGATAAACTGGCAGGGAGGTAATTCCTGGCAGCGCATCTTCGACTTCGGCAACGACACCGACCACTACTGTTTCCTCACTACCAAACCCGGGTCTACCAACTATATGCGCTTCGCCATAAAGAACGGAGGAAGCGAGCAGATCATCAATGCCACGGCCAATCACTACACTAATCGATGGATACATGTTGCCGTGACATTCTCCGACGAAGCCATAACCTTATACCTCAACGGCAGGGCTGTAGGCTCATCTTCTAATATCTCAATACGCCCGGCCGACTTCCGTCCTGTGTTCAACTACATTGGGCGAAGCCAGTTCACCGCCGACCCGATGCTCAAGGCTACCGTTGATGACACACGAATATACAACTACGCCTTGACAGACGAAGAGATAGCAGCGCTCTACAATGCCAGCGAGCCCGTCGACAACATACAAGCCGCTGCCGCTGCAACGCCTGCAAGCACTACGGTCTTCGACTTGGCCGGCCGACGAGTGTTTAAGGCAGGACACAACGCCACGCTGACACGCGGAGTATACATCATCAACGGGCGTAAAATCAGGGTTGAATGATTGCAGAAGTACGACAAGAATCCTAAAACGAAGAAACCCTGAAGCAGAGGCTTCAGGGTTTCTTCATCTTCGAGAGGTGCCTAGCAGATTCGAACTGCTGTAGACGGTTTTGCAGACCGTTGACTAAGCCACTCATCCAAGGCACCATTTATCGAATGCGAGTGCAAAGGTACGGCATTATTTTGAAATAACAAGAATTTCACACAACTTTTTTCGTAAAATTACGTTATTTATTATATATGACACTACTCGAACATACTTCCAAGGCGCTTTCTGAATGTGGAATCAGCGCCGGACAATCGGCTACAGCTCCACTGGCGGTAGCCCTCAGCGGCGGCGCCGACAGCGTGTGCCTGCTGCTGGCACTGAAGGAACTGGGGTTCAACATTCATGCCCTCCACTGCAACTTTGAGCTGCGCGGCAGCGAGAGCGATGCCGACGAGGCCTTCTGCCGACGCCTCTGCCGCGCACAAGGCATACCTCTTGCCGTGCGCCATTTTCGCACACAGTCCTATGCGCGGCGCCACGGACTCAGCATCGAGATGGCAGCACGAGAGTTGCGCTACGGATGGTTTGACCAACAGATGAAAGAGATACAAGCGTCCGCTCTCTGCGTAGCACACCACCGCGACGACCAGGCTGAGACAATCCTTCTCAACCTGACCCGCGGCACCGGCATACGCGGCCTCTGCGGCATGCAGCAGCTCAATGCCAGGAGCGTCATCAGACCGCTACTCCACGTCAGCCGGCAAGAAATTGAGACATGGCTGAGAGAACGCGGACAGGAGTGGGTGACGGATTCCACAAACCTCGACGCCGAAGCGGCGCGCCGCAACATCATGCGACTGGAGGTGCTGCCAGCCTTGCAGCGCATTAATCCAGCCGCAACGGCAAACATAGCTCAAAGCGGTGAACGTATGGCTGAGGCCCTGCAGCTCTACGACTATGCCGTGCAGGCACAGAGGGCTAACATAGAACACGGCGACACTATCAGCATCCCTGCTCTTAAAGCCTGCGTGGCTCCTCAGACGCTACTCTACGAGATTCTTCGCGAGCATGACTTCACGCCAGAACAGGTCCGCGTTATTTACAACAGCCTTGAGGGCGAGTCGGGACACGAATGGCAGAGCAACAGTTGCAGACTGCTGCGCGACCGTGGACGGCTGCTGCTGCAACCAAAGGATGGCTCCTCCCACCAGAAAGTCGAGCGCAACGACGATGAAGGCTGCTACCTTCCACTTGAAGGACTCTTCGAGACGAAAGATGGTATTCGTCTGCTCATCCGCCGACAGGTCGTCGACAAGGCTTCCTTCGTTATCCCACGCGAGGCCAACACCGCTTGCTTCGACCTTGAGAAGCTCACGCTGCCGCTTATCATACGTCCCGCACGCGAAGGTGACCGCCTGCAACCTTTCGGCATGACAGGTACACGCCTCGTAAGCGACCTGCTCACCGACCGCAAGCTCTCGGTGTTCGAGAAAGAGCAGCAACTTGTGGTCTGCTCTGCCGACTCTATTGTCTGGGTCGTAGGCCAGCGCGTAGCAGCTGGCTTCGAAGTCGATGATGACACGCGCCACGCAATGACTATCACCGCAATATGAGTTATACCTGAGATTGTCTCATCCTTAGAAAAAAATTGTCTGTAAAGATAAAAATAATTGCAAAAATATTGTGAGAAAGCTTAAATGATGTTATCTTTGCAGCGCTAACAAGCTTTACCCTTTAACACAACACTTATGAAAATTCAGACAAGTATCCTTTTCCTGGCCGCAGCAATGGCTGTAGGCCTGACATTCACTGCGTGTAACAATGATGACGATGACGAAGGCGGCAGCGGCGGCAGCAGCAATACCTCTGCCGGACAGCTCGACGACCGCCGCGGCAACCATGAACTGCCTGAGGGCTATCGAATCTTATCAGTTGGTAATTATCGTTACTACTATGAAAACGGCAGACTCTCGCAGTTTTATGCCGACGGAGAATACGTCGATTTTTCCACGAAAGGCATAACAATCGCAGAAGACCTCGGCTCTATTAAAATCACATTCAACGGCAAAGGCCTCATCTCCAAGATGACCTATTCGTCTAAAGGCAGCGACGGCGACTTTTCATGGGACGAAAGTGAGACAGAAACTTTCAGCTACAACTCCAACGACCAATGCACCTCTATATCTGGTTCATGGAAAGAGAATGGCTCGGAATATGGCAGCTCATACAGCGAAAGCGGCAGCGGCAATTACGAATTCTCATACACCGGAACTGTCATTAAGAAGATTGTGATGAAATCAAGCTACTCTGGACGCGACGAGGATGGCAAGTACAGCGGCTCAGACAACTACACCTACACCTTCGACTTCGACCGTGACTACGAAAACATCTATGGACAGTGGACTCCTAAGTTTTTAGACTACATCCTTGACATCGACGATGTGTCCTGCGCACTCGCTTATGCCGGCTGCTTCGGACGTGCAACTTCAATGTTGCCCACGACCATCTACGAGACCAGCGTAGAGATTGAGGACGGAGAGCGCCACGAGGACGAAGACTCATACTCATGCTCCTATTCGTTCAATGCTTATGGAGCTCTCCGTCAGGCTGATGGGACGAGCTACACGTACACGACCATATCTAACGACAACTACGTGAAGGCCACCCGCGCTGCCGAGGATGCGCTGCTAAGACCCTTTGCCCAGCAGCCTCGCAAGGCGTCATTAGGCTTCTTCAGCCGCCACATCAGAAAGTAATGAAGCTCTGAGATTATATCTTATATTATTGCTGTCCGCTAAAACTCAGATGCGCAATAATCATCGTCCGCAATGCCCATAAACAGGTGTTGCGGATTATTTTTCCCGTAAATTTGCCGAAATTTGCTGTCACGCTGTCACCGCGCTTGCAAGGCGTTGATTATCTTGCGAGTAGCGGTGACAGATGGGTGACAGATACCCCCTTTTGGTGACAGATAAACCCTCAAAAAGGGTGTTTTATCCAAAATGAGGTTGGTTTCAAAATCATAGGTGTCCGCTAAAAATCATTGGTGCTTTAGGCAATCATTAATTCCTCGGACAGCCGAAGTGCTGAACGTATAAACTCCATTTCGGGGGATATGAAGTTGCAAAATGGGCCTCAAAACAGCTAATGAAGCCATTCAAGGTGAAGTTTATGCTGTGTGTGGGGTGGTATTTTTAGCGGACAGCAATAATCTTATATCAGCTATGCAAAAAGACATCCGGTCGAATCACGCGATTCGACCGGATGTCTTTTCGTTTCCAACCGGTTGCATGCTACGATACGACCGGTCGTGTATTGGATTTCATTTCATGTCGTCCTCGCTCTTCATGTCGATTTCCTCACCATCGGGCGAGGTAAATTCATACTGAAGGAAAGCGAGGCGCTGGTTGGGAATGATGCGGACGCCAAATCCGTATCTCATCTGCCACCGCCGTTTCATCGAGATGATGCCTTGATTGATGTAAGCGTAGACGTAGGGATGCACGTGCAAGGTGAAGGCCTTGATGTTGAGATGATTCACGAGCTGGTCAATCTTTTCCTCGAGCAGGTCTGTGAAGAGGAAACTCGATTTAATTGTTCCCTTGCCCATACACGTAGGACATGTCTCATCGACTGAGACCTCTGTTACGGGTCGCACGCGCTGGCGAGTAATCTGCATGAGTCCGAACTTAGAGAGCGGCAGGATGTTGTGGCGGGCACGGTCGCGCTTCATATTCTCGCACATTCGCTCATAGAGTTTCTGGCGATCTTCGGCTACAGCCATGTCGATGAAGTCCACAACGATGATTCCGCCCATATCGCGCAGACGAAGCTGACGTGCCAGCTCGTCGGCGGCACCCAAGTTCACCTCAAGGGCGTTAGCTTCCTGGCCATCGGGGTTCTTAGCGCGGTTGCCGCTGTTGACGTCTACGACGTGCAACGCCTCGGTATGCTCTATAATGAGGTAGGCTCCGTGCTTGTAGGACACTGTTTTGCCAAACGAGGTTTTTATCTGCCTCGTCACGTCGAAATTGTCGAAGATAGGGAGCTTGCCCTTGTACAATTTGACAATTTCAGTCATCTCGGGCGCTATCAGCTGGACGTAGTTGCGCACTTCGTCGTAGATGCCGGCGTCGTTGATGTAGATGTTTTCGTAGGTAGGGTTAAAGAGGTCGCGCAGCAGGGCTACCGTGCGGCTGGTCTCTTCGAAGCACAGGGTGGGCAGGTCTTTAGCTTTCTGAGCCTTTGTGATGGCATCTTCCCAACGCCGCAGCAGCACCATAAGCTCGGCATCGAGCTCGGCAACGCGCTTGCCTTCAGCCACAGTACGCACTATGACGCCGAAATTCTTGGGCTTGATGCTCTGAACGAGCTGTTTGAGGCGTGCGCGCTCAGCGCTGGACTTAATTTTTGAGCTTACGTGCACCTTATCGGTGAAAGGCACGAGGACGAGGAATCGCCCGGGGAAGGTGATTTCACATGTCAGGCGCGGCCCTTTCGTTGAGATGGGCTCCTTGACAATCTGCACCAGCAGCTCTTGCCCCACCTGCAATGTATTCTGCACGCTGCCGTCCTTGGGCAGTTCGGGCTGTATGGAAGCCTTCGAGATGGGGAAGAGGTTGCGCTTATCGCTGCCTACCTGTTTGAGGTATTTGGCAAAAGAGTTGAAATTCGGACCGAGGTCCAGGTAATGTAGAAAGGCGTCTCGCTCATGGCCCACGTTGACAAAGCATGCGTTCAAGCCCGGCATGAGCTTTCGCACGCGTGCAAAGTAGATGTTTCCGACGTTGAAGCTGGCCTGCTGCTCTTCCTCCTGATACTCGACGAGTCGCTTATCTTCGGTCAGCGCAATGGCGATCTTCTTCGGCTGGACATCAACAATTACTTCACAGGTCATGAGATTTTCTGTCTAACTTTGTTCTGTTTATTTTTTAGAGCCAACTTGTCAACATGTCATCTTGTCAACTCGTCAACTCTCTAAAAACAAGGAACAAATCGGCCCTTCGGTTAGCGAGGGCTCGGTTTGTTCCTCGGTTGTGACTCACGAAGTCTCTAAGGAGAGAACCGCGAAGAGTCAAACAGAGCAGTAAGCAAGTTACTTGCTCTTATGTCTGTTCTTTCTCAGTCTCTTCTTACGCTTGTGAGTAGACATCTTGTGTCTTTTTTTCTTCTTTCCGCTTGGCATAGCTAAACAAATTTAATGTGTTGTAGATAATAGTTTTTTATTTAACGGCATCAAAGAATACCTTTGCAGGTTTGAAGGCCGGTATGTTGTGCTCGGGAATGATCATCGTGGTGTTCTGCGTGATGTTGCGAGCAGTCTTCTGAGCGCGTTTCTTGAGGATGAAGCTTCCAAAGCCACGGAGATAAACGTTCTCGTTTGCGCCCAGAGAATCTTTAACTTGCTCCATGAAAGCTTCAACGACAGCGAGTGCTGTAACCTTGTCAACTCCTGTCTTTTTAGAAATTTGGTTGACGATGTCTTGTTTAGTCATTTGGATAAAAAATGAATAATGGTTAGATATTAATTATTAATGTCTTATAATATGCGTTTCGTTTTTTCGGCCTGCAAATGTAGCAACTTTCAAGCAGTTACGGAAATCTTTAGGCATATTTTTTTAAAAAAAAGATTGTTTAGTGTCTCTTTTACCGCGTTTTCACGGTTTTTCCGAGTTTTCCTCTGCGTTTTCAGATATTTTCCGAGTTTTCTCAATTACTTTAATCTTTACAATCCGGCGCTCGTCCATCTCCATAACTTCAAAGGTGAAGCGGTCGTAGTGGAGGCGCTCGTGCAGCTGTGGAAATTCGCCCTTGAGCTCCAGCAGGAGTCCGGCCAGCGTGTCGGCATCCGGTGCCACATCGTCGAAGAGGTCATCGGGCAGCTGCATGATGCGGCGGAAATCAGTCAGAAGAGTCTTGGCCTCGAAGATGAACGTGTTATGGTTCAGGCGCGTGTAGGTGCGCTCATCCTCGTCGTACTCATCATTGATCTCGCCTACGATTTCCTCTATTATATCTTCCATCGTCACCAAGCCGCTCGTGCCGCCAAATTCATCAACAACGATGGCTATGTGCACCTTGGCAGCCTGAAAGTCGCGCAGGAGGTCGTCAATCATCTTCGTCTCCGGCACAAAGGTGGCGGGTCTGACGAGAGTCTGCCACCTGAAGTTGGCAGGCTTGCCGAGGTGAGGCAGCAGGTCTTTGATGTAAAGGATTCCGGTGATATGATCCTCTGAACCGGAGTATACGGGTATGCGCGAATAATTGTTTTCTACTATGCACTTGATGACCTCGGGGAATGGCGTCTTGATGTCTAAGTCTACCATGTCCACTCGTGGCGTCATCACCTCACGTGCCATCTCGCCGCCGAAGCGTATGATGCCTTTGAGCATCTGCTGCTCATCGGCGATATCCTTCTTGTCGGTAAGTTCCAGGGCCTGCTCGAGATCGTCGACAGAGAGTTGCTGCGAGGGCCTGATGCGCTCCGTCACGCGACTGGACTTGAGCAATAGCCAGCTCACGGGCCACCAGAGCTTCACGAGCACGCCATAGGCCGGAGCGCAGAGGCGCGCCATGGTCAAGGGGCGCTGTGCGGCAGTTATCTTGGGCATCACCTCTCCGAAAAGCAGCAGGAGGAACGTGAGCAACACCGTCATAAACACAAATTCCATGACCGTGTTCGTTCCGAAGGCTACCACGGGTGTCTCTCCGCCGAGAAAGAAATAATTCAGGAGGAGGATTATGGCAACGTTGACGAAATTGTTAGAGCAAAGAATAGTTGCCAGCAGTCGTTCGGAATCGTCCAGGAGAGAGAGTATGCGGCGGTCGTTGTCGGTTCGGCCTTCCTCGAGCTCGTTCATGTCTGATGGCGAGAGCGAGAAGAATGCTATTTCACTTCCGCTGACGAAAGCCGAGCAGATCAACAGAAGGAGCGATAAGGCGAGTGCTATGAGAGCCCCTGCCGTAGGGGCATTGGTTGTTATTCCGTTGAAGAGGGTTGTAAAGCCCGATAAATAATAGTCCATTTAATGTGTTTGCAAAAGATGTATATTGGGCCATCAACCATTTATCTGTGGTTCAGAGCCCCGTGGCGAGCCGAACAATTTAAGCTCGTCAACCCATATTTCTGTGATATAGCGAGTTTTCCCTTGTTTATCCTCGTAGTTGCGAGTCTGTATCTTGCCTTCGACGTAAATCTGGTCGCCCTTGTGAACGTATTTCTCTATCGTCTCGGCTTGCTTACGCCAGAAGATAAGGTTATGCCATTCCGTACGCTCCGGCACTTGAGTGCCATTGGGAAGAGTGTAGCCACGCTCGCTGGTGGCCAGCCGCACCTGTGCTACGCACACACCCTGGTCTACGTACCGAACCTCGGGCTCGACTCCCACGTTGCCAAGAAGTATGACCTTGTTTATGCTTGCCATAAGGTATTCATATTTATTATTCTGTGCAAAGGTACACATTATTTATTATTTACTATAAAGCTTTAGGGATATATTTTTTCTTTTTTTTATAATTGTTCTTTTCGCTACAGTTTTTTTAAATAATCCTTGGGATTTGGAACAATTTTTCATACTTTTGCACGCGAAATCATGTATTCACTTAAAACCTTGAGGTATGTCCTTAATGATTATTTTTAAACTCCTGGGGTCGCTCTCGCTCCTTATGTTCGGCATGAAGGCTATGAGCGAGGCTCTCCAGAAGCTGGCCGGACCGCAATTGCGCCACGTTTTAGGCGCCATGACAACCAACCGTTTCACGGGAATGCTGACGGGAATGCTCGTCACGGCCTCCGTCCAATCCTCGACAGCTACGACAGTGATGACCGTCTCGTTCGTCAATGCCGGACTGTTGACGCTGGCTCAAGCCATCTCCGTCATCATGGGTGCCAACATCGGCACGACGCTTACGGCATGGATTATGTCAGCTGGTATGGCGTTTGACATCACCAATGCTGTCTATCCCGCCTTCTTACTGGGCATCATCCTCATCTATCAGAAGAAATACAGATATCTCGGTGACTTCCTCTTCGGCCTCTCCTTCCTGCTGCTGGGCTTGGGCACCTTGCGTACCACGGGAGTCGAGATGCATCTGGGCGAGAATCAGGCTCTGCTTGACTTCTTCGCATCGTTCGACCCCGACTCGTTCGTCACAACGCTTATCTTCCTCGTCCTCGGTGGTATACTGACGTTCTGCGTCCAGTCGTCAGCAGCCGTAATGGCTATCACCATGATTCTCTGCTCGAGCGGCGCACTACCTATCTACCAAGGCATTGCGCTCGTCATGGGCGAGAACATCGGCACCACCATCACCTCGAACCTCGCAGCCCTCTCGGCTAACACGCAAGCACGCCGCGCCGCTCTGGCTCACATGCTATTCAACGTGTTTGGCGTCGTGTGGATTCTGTTCATCTTCCGCCCATTCGTCGATATGGTGTGCGGGTGGGTCGGCTACGATGTCGAAATGACCATCGCCAGCGCCGGGCGCGAGGCGTTCCTCGCCAATGCTGCCAAGCTGAACTTCGTGCTCGCCGCCTTCCACACATCATTCAATGTCATTAACACCTTTATTCTGATATGGTTCATCAAGTACATCGAAAAAATCGTATGCTGGGTAATTAAGCCCAAGAGTATCGATGAAGAGGAAGACTTCCGCCTGCATTTCATCACTTCCGGCATCATGAAGACTCCCGAGCTCTCTGTACTTGAGGCTCAGAAGGAGATACAGTCGTTCTCCGAGCGTATGCAACGAATGTTCGCTATGGTACGCGAGCTGCTCACGCTCTCGTCTACGGCTTCCGGGAAAAAGAAGTCCAACCAGGAGGTGGAGTTCAACAAGCTGTACTCGCGCATCGAGAAGTACGAAAGCATCTCCGACAGCATGGAACTCGAGATAGCCAAATACCTCGATCAGGTCAGCGACGCTCACCTCTCCGACGAGACCAAGGCTAAGATACGCGCCATGCTGCGCGAGATATCGGAGCTCGAGAGCATCGGCGACTCGTGCTACAACATGGCACGCACCATCTCGCGCAAGTATCAGGGCAAAGAGGACCACTTCATCGACAGGCAGTACGAACACCTGAGCCAGATGATGGAGCTCACCGACCAGTCGCTGAGTCAGATGAACAGGCTCATGGGCGGGCGCAAGGAAACGTTTGATGTCAACCGCTCGTTCAACGTCGAGAACGAGATTAACAACTACCGCAACCAGCTCAAGCAGCAGAACATCATCGACGTGAACAACCACGAATACACCTACGCCGTAGGAACCATATACATGGACCTCGTCAACGAATGCGAGAAGCTGGGCGACTACGTCGTCAACGTCGTTGAAGCGCGTATGGGACTACGTCAGCACGAAAGCTGACCGCCACACCACACAAACACGTTAGAATCAGGTGATTTCAATATTAATCAGTCAAGTAGGCCGCTACAAATGGGTCTCTGTCCTTACGCCCGTATTCACAGCCACTGAGGTCGTCCTCGATGTGCTGATACCTTACATCACGGCATCGCTCATCGACAAAGGCCTCATGGCGGGCAACATACAAGAGGTTTACAGCTACGGAGCACTTATGCTGCTCATGGCATTCCTCTCGCTGGCCTTCGGCATTCTCGCTGGCCAGTGTTCGGCAATGGCCTCCACAGGCTTTGCGGCCAACCTGCGCAGGGCGATGTACAGGAACATACAGACCTTCTCCTTTGCCGATATCGACCGTTTCTCCACTTCAGGCCTCGTAACCCGCATGACATCAGATGTCACCAGTCTGCAGAACGCTTACGGGCAAATCCTCAGGGTGAGCGTGAGGGCGCCTTTTCGCCTCATTCTCTCCATCGTCATGTGTATGATGATAGATGCCCGCCTGAGCCTCATCTTCATCGTGGCCATGATCGTACTTTCCACCTCGCTCTACAGCATCATCAGCCGCGTGGCACGTCTCTTCAAGCAGGTGTTCCGCCAGTACGACGCCCTCAACCAGAGTGTTCAGGAGAATATCGCCGCTATTCGGGTTGTCAAGGCGTTCGTGCGCGAAGGTCACGAGCAGACAAAATTCTCGCAAGCGGCAGAACGCTTATATAATTTATATGTACGCGCGGAGAGCTTGATGGCGCTCAACCATCCCGTGATGAATATGGTCGTCTATGGTTGCATCATTGCTCTCTCGTGGTACGGCGCACACTTCATCGTAGGCGGAACGTTGACGACTGGCGAGCTGACGTCCCTCTTCACCTACGTCATGTCTATCCTCCAGTCGTTGATGATGCTCTCGATGGTCTTTGTCATGCTCACACAGAGCGCTGCCAGCGCCGAGCGCGTCGCAGAGGTCATCGAAGCACAGACAAGCATAGCCAATCCCGAACAAGCTGTCACCTCCGTGCCCGACGGCAGCATCGAGTTTCGCTCCGTGCGCTTCGACTACACCGCCACTCCCGCCCCTTATACGCCACCCGCAAAGAAACCTGCGGCCACGGCAGCAGCACTCCTCTCCCCCGCCCCACAGCGCCATAAACGCTCGGCACTCTTCAACGTCTCGTTCGAGATTCGCTCTGGCGAGACAATAGGCGTCATCGGCGGCACGGGCAGTGGCAAGAGCTCGCTCGTAAGCCTCATCAACCGCCTCTATGATGTCACTCAAGGCAGCGTCATCGTCGGAGGGCACGACGTGCGCGACTACGACCTCACCACCCTTCGCGATGCCGTGGCCGTCGTCCTTCAGCAGAACACCCTCTTCTCCGGCACCATCCTCGACAACCTGCGCTGGGGACGCGCCGACGCCACCCTCGACGAGTGTCGCAAAGCCTGCTGCACGGCCGCTGCAGATGAGTTCATCAGCCAGATGCCCAACGCCTACAACTCACGCATCGAACAGGGGGGCACAAACCTCTCCGGCGGACAGCGCCAGCGCCTCTGCATAGCACGGGCCTTGCTCAAACGGCCACACATCCTGATTCTCGACGACAGCACCTCGGCCTGCGACACCGCCACCGACGCGGCCATTCGTAGAGGCCTGCGCACAGCACTGCCCGGCACTACCAAGCTCATCATAGCCCAACGCATACTCAGCGTGCGCGACTGCGACCGTATTCTCGTCCTCGACAACGGACAACTCGCCGGCTTCGACACCCACGAGCGCTTGCTCCAAGCCAATGCTGTCTACCGCGAGATCTACGACCTTCAGATGGCCAACGCCGGTGACTTCGATGCCCCAGCCATTCAGAAAGGAGGTGCCTCATGAGACAGCCAACCTTTGGAGGCACACGCGCCCCACGCGCCCAAGGCGGCCTGCAGCGCCCCACCAAAGAGCAATGGGCCACACTCATGCGCCTGTTGCGCTATGTGCTGCAGAACTACAAGGGATTCATCCTCCTCTCCCTCGCCTGCATCGTCGTCGCCAGCCTGACGTCGCTCGCCTCGACGCTCTTCACCCGCACCCTCATCGATGACTACATCATACCACTCACCCAGGCGGCCAACCCCGAGTTCGCCTCGCTGGCTCAGGCTCTCTTCCGCCTCGGGCTCGTGCTGGCTCTCGGCGTCGTCTGCTCCTACACCTACAATCGCCTGATGATAGCCGTCAGCCAGGGCACGCAGCTACGACTGCGCCGTTCGCTGTTCGAGCACATGCAGTCGCTGCCACTCACCTACTTCGACAGCCACTCACACGGCGACACGATGTCGGTCTATACCAACGACGTCGACTCGCTACGCCAAGCCATCAGCTCGTCGTTGACGCAGGTCTTCAACTCGCTCATCACAATCGTCGTCACCTTCACGTCGATGATTGTCCTGAGCGTGCCGCTCACCCTCGTCAGCATCTGCTTAGCCATGCTCATGATATTCACCACCACCAAGCTCGGCACGCTCTCGCGCGGGCACTTCCGCCAGCAGCAGGAGAGCCTGGCGCGCGTCAACGGCTTCATAGAGGAGATGATGACGGGGCAGCGCGTCGTCAAGGTCTTCTGCCACGAGGACGAGGCCATAGCCGAGTTTGAGCAAATCAACGAGCAGCTGCGCTTCAGTGCCAGCTCGGCCAACCGCATCGCGAACATCGTCATGCCAATCAACGGCAACCTCGGCAACCTGGGTTACGTCCTCATCGCAGTCGTCGGAGCTGCCATCGCCCTCCACCCCGACTTTCATATTTCTACTTTCCACTTCTCACTCTCCCTCGGCACGCTGGTCAGCTTCCTCACCCTCAACAAGCATTTTACCCAGCCCATAAGCCACGTCTCACAGGAGATTAACAGCGTGCTCAACGCCAGCGTGGGCGCCGACCGCATCTTCGCACTCATGGATGCTGAGCCAGAAGTGGACAACGGAGACGTAACCCTCAACGCCGAGACACGCACATGGGAGCATAACGACGTCGCCACGCCCGTCGCCGGTGACGTCGACTTCCGCCACGTCGACTTCGGCTACACGCCAGCCAAGCAGATTCTCTTCGACATCAACATCAACACCTCGCCGGGGCAAAAGATAGCCTTCGTGGGCGGAACGGGTGCCGGCAAGACGACAATCATCAACCTCATCAACCGCTTCTACGAGATTCAGCAGGGCGAAATCCTCTTTGACGGCATCCCCGTGACGGATATTCAGAAGGCCAGCCTGCGGCGAACGCTCGGCATGGTCCTTCAGGAGACTCATCTGTTCACGGGCACCGTCCTCGACAACATCCGCTACGGCCGTCTGTCGGCCACCGACGAAGAGTGCCGCGAGGCAGCGCGGCTGGTGGGTGCCGACGATCTTATCCGACGCCTGGCCAACGGCTATGAGACCGTTCTCACTGGCGACGGCGGCAACCTCAGCGCCGGCGAGCGCCAGCTCATTGCCATCGCCCGCGCGGCCGTGGCCGACCCACCCGTGCTCATCCTCGACGAAGCCACCTCCAACATCGACACGCGCACCGAGGTCTACGTCCAGCAAGGCATGGACCGCCTCATGAAGGGCCGCACCACCTTCGTCATTGCCCACCGTCTCAGCACCGTGCGCGGAGCCGACCAGATCATTGTCCTCGACCACGGCCGCATCATCGAGCACGGCACACACGACGAGCTCGTAGCTGCCCGCGGCAAATACTATCAGCTCTATACGGGGAATGAACTATAAAGAAAGACGATAATATTAGAAATAATCGTAGATGGCACAAATGCTTGAAATAAGCATTAAAAATAGCATCAAAAGACGCATCAAAAGGCATAAATAGACATCCAAAAGGCCTAAATAGACGTCCAAAAGGCCTCAAAAGACGTCCAAAAAGGCATTAAATGCCCGTTTTTTCACCAAAAAACGCCTATTTAGAGCCGTTTTTCACCCTTTTTTCGGCATTTAAATTGCATTTTTCACTTAGTCATTACTATAGTAATCAGCTGTTTATGCCACTTTTAGTGAAAAATGAA
>CAJOLI010000025.1 GCA_905235285.1 uncultured Bacteroidaceae bacterium | reverse complement strand
ATTTTATATTTCATATTTTGTATTTCATATTCTATATTTTATATTTAATCGATTATTACATCCTCTCAGGCACCTCAATGCCCAGCAAGCCCATGCCCGTCTTGATGACCTTCGCCACAGCTTCGCAGAGGGCAAGGCGTACGGCACGCTTCTGTGGATCTTCTTCTTTCAGAATCTGGAAGTCGTGATAGAAGCCGTTGAACTCCTTAGCCAGATCGTAACAATAGTTGGCAATGACGCTGACGTTGTAGTCTGCGCCAGCCTGCGACACAGCAGCGCCAAAGGCGGCCAGGTGCTGGATGAGCTGAACTTCCTTCTCGCTCAATGCGACAGAAGGCAAAGCCGTGGGAATGGTGATGCCGGCATCTGCAGCCTTGCGGAGGATGCTGCGGATGCGAGCGTAAGTGTACTGGATGAAGGGGCCCGTGTTGCCGTTGAAGTCAATCGACTCTTCGGGGTTGAAGAGCATATTCTTGCGAGCATCCACTTTGAGGATGAAGTACTTCAGGGCGCCCATGCCTACGATGCGGGCTATTTCTACGGCTTCGGCTTCGCTGATATCTTCAAGCTTGTTAACCTTGTCCTCGCTCATCGTGCGTGCATCCTCAATCATCTTGGCGATGAGGTCGTCGGCGTCTACGACGGTGCCTTCGCGCGACTTCATCTTGCCGTTGGGCAGCTCTACCATGCCGTAGGAGAAGTGTACGAGGTCCTTGCCCCACTTGAAGCCCAGTTTGTCCAAGAGGATGGAGAGCACCTGGAAGTGGTAGTTCTGTTCGTTGCCTACGACGTAAATCATGCGGTCGATGGGGAAGTCCTCGTAGCGCAGCTTGGCCGTGCCGATGTCCTGCGTCATGTAGACGCTGGTGCCATCGGCGCGCAGCAGCAACTTCTCGTCCAAGCCCTCCTTCGTGAGGTCTGCCCATACGCTGCCGTCAGGGCGGCGGTAGAAGAAGCCTTTCTCGAGGCCTTCCATCACCTTCTGCTTTCCCTCGAGGTAGGTCTGACTCTCGTAGTAAATCTTGTCGAAGCCAACGCCGAGAGAGCAGTAGGTCTCGTCGAAGCCTGCATAGACCCAGTCATTCATCCGCTGCCACAGGCCTCGCACTTCGGGGTCGTTCTGCTCCCACTTGACGAGCATGGCGCGGGCTTCCTGCATCAGCGGGCTTTCCTTCTCTGCCTTCTCCTTGGCCGCGTCTTCGTCCAAGCCTTCAGACATGAACTTCTCCGTCAGCTGTTTCAGCTCAGCACGGTAGTGCTTGTCGAAGGCCACGTAGTAGTCGCCGATGAGGTGGTCGCCCTTCTTGCCGGTGCTTTCGGGTGTCTCGCCGTTGCCCCACTTCAGCCATGCCAGCATTGATTTGCAGATGTGTATGCCGCGGTCGTTGACGATGTTAGTCTTCACTACGCGGCAGCCGTTGGCCTGCATCACCTGTGCCAACGACCAGCCCAGCAGGTTGTTGCGTACGTGTCCCAGGTGCAGTGGCTTGTTGGTGTTGGGCGATGAATATTCTATCATCACTAGCGGTGACTCCTCCGTTACGGGCTTCAAGCCGTAGCGCTCGTCGGCCTGTATGTCGCAGAGCAGGTTTACCCAGCTTTCGTCTGCTATAACCATGTTGAGAAAGCCCTTGATGACGTTGAAGCGCGCCAGTGCCTCGGGCATATTCTCCACCAGGTATTGGCCAATCTCCTGGGCCGTGGCCTCGGGAGCCTTGCGGCTCATTTTCAGGAAGGGAAAGACGACGAGCGTCAGATGTCCCTCGAATTCCTTCTTTGTGGCGCTTAGCTGCACCATCTTATCGGGCACATCGGCCCCATACAACGCTTTCACTGCCGCAATGATGCCAGCCGTCAGTTGCTTTTCTATCTGCATAGTTTTTCCTTAAAGCTTTTGGTTTACGGCCGCAAAGGTAATAAAAGATTAGGGATTAGGGATTAGGGATTAGGGAAAAAATCTTCTGAAACAGGTTTTTTAAGTCTCGCTGAGGCTGCCCGGAGCTAAAGAGCGGGGGCGGTAGGTCCGCGGAGTGTTAAAAAAAGGTTTAAGCCTTTTGTCCGAAACCCTTAAGCTTTTTGCCGGAAACCCTTAAGCCCTAATTCATCATTCATCAATCATCACTCATACCAGGTGCTTCTCCATGGCCACTCTCACAAGCGAGGCAATGTTGGCGCAGCCCAGTTTCTGGCGCAGAAACCTGGTGTAGCTGTGCACCGTCTCGAAGGCCAGGCAGAGCTTGTCAGCAATCTGCTTGATGGATTAACCCTCCGCGATGAGCCTCAGCACCCGCTTTTTCTGCGTTGCGGAAGAAAATAATTCGACATTTGTTGTCCTTTATTCGTCATTTCTTCGTACCTTTGCCGCCGATTTATCAAGGGGTGTCCGCCGCGTGGCGGGCTGAGATCAAACCCTTCAGACCTGATGCGGGCAATGCCGCCGTAGGGATGATAAGCGCGATTGTTTCAGAGCAGGCTTGGCCTGCGCCCCCTTATTGTTGAACTGACAATAAAGGACAAACATCATGAACAGAGACATCAAGACGACCATCGCAGGCCTCGTGGGCCTCGTGGCTTCAGTGGCTGCTGCCCAGGCTCAGGACGGCGGCGCCGACTCGCTGCGTCTGGAGCAGATGCAGGAAGTAGTGGTCAGCGGCGTGCGCGTGCAGAAGAACGCGCCCTTCGCCGTGGCCAACATCAAGAAGGCTGAGTTGCAGCAGCACTCCTCGACGGGGCGCGAGCTGCCGCTGCTGCTGGCGCGCACGCCCGGCATCCTGGCCTGGGGCGAGAACGGCCTCGGCACAGGCACTACCTACATGCGCATCCGCGGTGCTGCGGGCTCGCGCATCAACGTGACCATAGACGGCGTGGCGCTGAACTCGCCCGAGGACCAGACGGTGTTCTGGGCCAACATGAACTCCTACGCCTCGCTGCTCGGCAGCGTGCAGGTGCAGCGAGGCGTGGGCACCTCAACCAACGGCGACGGCGCCTTCGGCGGCACGATAGCGCTGACGACGGCGGCTCCTGCCTACACGCCCAGCGCCGAGCTAAGCTATGCCTACGGCTCGTACAACACGATGAACTACGGCGGCAAGCTCTCGACAGGCTTGCTCTGGGACCGCCTCATCCTCGACGGCGCCTGGCACCAGACGCAGACTGACGGCTACGTCCACGGCACCGACGGCCGCTCGGGCTCGTACTACGGCGGCCTGACATGGCTGGCGTCGGACAATTTAGTCGTACGCTACAAGAACATCGGCAACTACGAGCACACCGGGCAGGCGTGGAACGGCGTCACCGCAGGCGACAACGACCTCAGCCTCATGGACGGCACCTATGGCGCGCAGACGGGCATACGCACGTATAAGGATATGTACGCGCGCGGGCTCGGCAGATATAATACGCTCAACGAGACACTGGCCTACGACGCCGAGGGCAACTTCGCACGCGACGCCGAGGGCAACTATCTCACCGAGCGCTATCGCCTGGCCGACGGCACGCCCTGGCGCCGCACGACGGACAACTTCACGCAGGACCACAACCTGCTCTCGGCCGTGTGGAACATCAACGACCGATGGAGCACGGCGGCCACGCTGCACTACACCTACGGCTACGGCTACTACGAGGAGCTGCGACCCCAGAACAAGCTGAAGAAGTTCGGGCTGCCAAACTTCACGGCCAGCGACGGCAGCACCGTGAAGAAAGCCGATTTCATCCGCCAGAAGGGCCTGGAGCAACACATCTACGGCCTCGTGTGGAACACCACCTACCGCGACGCCCGCTGGGACGTCGTAGGCGGCCTGGCGCTGCAGCGCTTCCAGGGCAACCACTTCGGCTACCTTACCTACGCCAGCCATCCCGAGCTGGCAGCCTCGCTGCTCGCCGGCGGCCGCTACACCTACTACGACAGCGACGCCACCAAGGACGACGGCAGCATCTTCCTGAAGGCTGCGTATAAGGTCGACGACGAGTGGACGCTCTTCGGCGACGCACAATACCGCTGCGTAGGCTACCGCACCGACGGCTACAACGACAAGTACATCGAGCAGGACGACGGTACGCTGGAAAAGCATTACCTGGACATCGACCGCCACTACAATTTCTTCAACCCCAAGGCGGGCATCACGTGGCACCGCCACGGCCACACGGCCTACGTCTCAGAGGCCATCAGCCACCGCGAGCCCGAGCGCAACAACTTCACAGACAACGGCCATTACCCCGCGCCGCGGGCTGAATGGGTCTTCGACTACGAGGGCGGCTACAACTACGCCAGCACCTGCTTCCGCGCGGGCGCGAACTTATATTTCATGTACTACACCAACCAGTTCGTGCAGACAGGAGCAAAGAGCGAAATCGGCGAGAACCTGACGACGAACATCTCCACCAGCTACCGCCTCGGAGCCGAGCTGACGGCCGCCTGGGACGTGACGCCTTGGCTCACCCTCGAGGGCAACGCTGCCCTCTCGCAGAACCGCATCCTCGACTTCGACGAGGAGGTTGAGGACTGGGACCTCGGCACGCGCACCATCCACTACGACAACTCGACGCTCGCCTTCTCGCCATCGGCCATTCTCAACGGATTCGTCGACATCCACTGGCGCGGCCTGCAGGCCGTGTGGCACACTAATTATGTCTCGCGCCAGTACCTCGACAACACCGCCAACCGCGACCGCTCGCTGCCCGCTTTCTCGGCATCCGACATCAACCTCCAGTACACCATCTCGCCATCGATCATGCGCAGCAGCCGCCATCGCCTGCTCGGAATGAAGGAGATAGTCCTCGGCGCCAATTTCTCGAATATCTTCAATGCCCGCTACGCCTCCAGCGGATGGGTCTACTCCGCCATCTGCGACAGCTACGGCCACCCCAACGACAACCGTTACTACCAGATTGGATTCATCCCCGCTGCCGGCTTTACAGCCATGGGAAGCGCGACGCTGCGATTCTGAACACGTTAACAAGCAAATGAACGAAGTGAATGTTTTAGACCTTACGACTGCTGCCCTCGGCCTTGCCTACATCCTGCTCGAGTACCGAGCCTCGGCGTGGATGTGGGCCGTGGGGGCCGTCATGCAGTTGCTCGGCATCGTACTTTATTACCAGAAAGGGCTGTATGCCGACTGCGGCATGGAGTTCTATTACTTAGCGATGACGGCCTACGGCGCCTGGCGGTGGAGGAAGGCAAGCGGCAATGCGGTCCTCTCGCCAGCGGCGGGAGAGGAAAGGGGGCTGCCCATTACCCATATTCCCTTCTGCCTCGCCCTCTTATGGACTGGCATTGCCCTATCCTTGTGGGCTGCTATCTGGTACATTTTAGCCCATTTCACCGATTCTACCGTACCCGTTGCCGACTCGTTCACGACGGCACTCTCGCTCGTAGGCATCTGGGCTCTGGCGCATAAGTACCTGGAGCAGTGGCTCGTATGGATAGCCGTGGACATAGTCACCTGCTGGCTCTATTTCACTAAAGACATCCCCTTCAAGGCATCGCTCTACGGACTCTATGTTGTCATCGCCGTAGCTGGTTACCTCCGTTGGCGACGGCAGATGCAGGCCGAAACGAAAAAAAATAGCTGACGGAACCATTTTTTTATTATTTCATTTCTTGCTTTGCGCTTAAAGTTGTATCTTTGTGGCGCAAAGGTGTAGTTTATACACTTTACTGTGACCGTACGAACTATTATAATTAATTAACTAACTAACAACAATCACATGATGAAACGTTACTTCATGGCCCTCGCAGCAGGGCTGATGACGTTGGGCTCACAGGCCCAAGAGTACACGGTCGTGCAGGACATGACCTCGAAGTTGACGAATGCCAACTTCAAGGCTGACACGCCCGTGGCCGGCACCGTCACCACCTACGACTACAACCACTCCGAAGTAGCTCTGGGCGAATTCTGCCTGTTCGGCCAGCAGGCTGTGACGGGTTGGACGTCGAACTTCCCCTCCGACAACATCAAGCAGCTGAACAGCAGCGCCGATCCCGCCCGCGAGGACGGAGCCAACGCTTGCGCTGCCGGCGTCTTCGCCTACAGCACAGACGGCATGTCAACCACCGGTCTCGGCGGCGACTACTTCCCCAATATCGACGGCGGCGACGTCCAGGGCCTGGGCATCGTATCTGTTTGGGGACACAACCTGCAGTACAGCCAAAGCATCAGCCTCACCAAGGGCGACTATCTGCTTATCGCACGCCTGTGCAACATCTCTGGCGACGGCACTGTCACCAACAACTTCGGCTTCCGCATCGATGCCGAAAACTATTATCGCTCGTCCATGACGACCTTCCCCCTTACCGCCACACTCGAAGCCGAGGGTAAGGACATCTGGGTGGAGGACACCGTGTTCATGCGCCTCACGGCTGACGTCACAGGCGACGTAGTGCTCGGCTACACCTTCGGCAACGGCTCAGGCTCGGCTCCACACATCTTCATCGATAACGTATGCCTCCTGCAGGTTGACCCTTCAACCCATGACAAGATAATCGTCGACGAGGCTAAGGTGACGCTCAAGGCTCTCATCGACCGTGGCCAGCGCCTCGGCGTCGACACCTCTGCATCCGAGGCTGTCTACAACAACCCCAACGCTACCCTCGCACAGGTCGAGGCTGCCATCGATAAGCAGAAGGAGATTAATGACAGCGCCATCACCGACCTCTCGGAATTCTTTATCGTAAACCCGCACTTCTCGCAGGATGAGCCTATCACCGATGGTATCTGCACCTACGAGTACGACATGGCCAGCAACAACGTAACGCATTTCGGTATGCAGCCTGTCAAGAGTTGGGTCGCCAGCAATCCTTCAGACAACGTAACAACCGGGAACGAGGATATGCGCGGCCGTGCCTGCGGTGTCTTCGAGACAGGCTCAGAGGCATTCATCGGCGGTAAAGGTTTCCTGCCGCCTCCTGCACTCTCCGACGGCTCGCAAGGCAAGGTCCTCGGTTTCGTCACCTGCTGGGGCAAGACCACGCAGTATACGCAGCACGTATCGCTGCCTGCTGGTTCCTTCACCCTGACCATCTCTTACTACAATTCAGGTGGTGCCAACGCTATAAAAAAGAATCTCATCGGCTTTATTGCTGACGATGGAACCGAATATCTGGGAGAGACTATGACCTTCCCCGTAGGTCAGTGGGGTGAAGAAACTATCTCTTTCACTCTCGATGCTGAAACCGAAGGCAACTTCACTCTCGGCTACACTGGTGATGGTTATTCAAGTAACCTGCCTCACTTCTTCCTCGATGGTATCTCGCTCATCTACGAGGGCGAACTCGAGTTCGACCCGTCGCTCCTCGCTCTGCAGGGCGCTGTCAACAACGCCGAGAACTATGAGGTGGAGACCTTTAACGCCGACCTGCTCGGCCAGCTTGAGGATGCTATCAGCGAGGCTCGTGCACTCATCAACGCCCAGAGCGCTGACACAGAAGCCAACAAGGCAGCTCAAGAGAAGATTACGGCGATGATCCAGGAGGTACAGGCCAGCATCGAAGCCTACAAGCGCCTCGAGAACTTCTACAACGTCGACCTCAACAACGCCCAGCAGAAGTATAGCTACATCACTGAGCTCATAGACCTCGACGACGAAGTCTCAGCAGCCCTCAGCGACTGCAACTGGGACAACGCCAAGATTGACGAGGTAATCGCCTCGCTGCCCACAATCGTAAAGACTGCCGTACAGCAGCGCTGGGACGAAGCCATCGCCTCGGGCGCACAGCTCGACGAGGACCTCAACATCAGCCCGCTCTTCGACACGCTCGGCGTCACCTACAGCACCACAGCTCAGAGCGGCACAAACGTTCCCGACAAGCAGTGGCAGTATGGCTCGGCCAGCAACTTCAAGACACAGTATGGCACGGCTGAGGTGTGGAACCAAAGCCCCTTCACCGTAAGCCAGACCATCGCTGACATGCCGGCCGGCACGTACACCATCACCACACGCGCCTTCTATCGTACCAGCGACAATGCCACTAACTACAGCAACTATGATTCCACCTCACACTACGCTTACGTCTTCGCTGGCAGCAACCGTGCTCCGCTGACCAACGTCGTTGAGGTAGGCAGCGCAGAGGAAGTGGCAGGATGGGCAGATGCTGGCGGCCTGTTCGTACCCAATAGTCAGGAAGCTGCCCACAACGTCTTCGAGAGCGAGGACTATGTTTCCGTAGTAACCTCAAGCACGCAGACCGTCCTCTCCGACACCGGCGACCTCACCTTCGGCATTACGGCCGACGAGATGGAAGGCAACTGCTGGGTTGTTTGGTACACCTTCGAGATTGCCTACAACGCCATCAACAACGACGTGCTGGCTCAGGAACTGCAGGCTCTGATTGAAAGGGCTGAAGAGGCTTACGGCTCGTATGAGGCTGAACGCGTCATTGCAACGGGCGAAGCCCTCGAAACAGCCATCGGCGAAGGACAGTCGGCCCTTGACAATGCCGACCCCGAGCAGATGAAGACCGCTATGTCCCTCCTCAGCGACGCCATCGCTGCCAAGGATCTCTCCTACGAGCTCATCAATAAGTTCGACGAGCTGGTAGTAGCCTATGGCGACCTCTATCAGGGCTTCGAGTTCACATCCTCAGACACCGAGTTCATCCGCATCATTGAAGATCGCGCAGAGTCGGAGTTCGAGAGCAACGAAGAGATTCAGCAACTCATCGACCGCCTGCCCGTTGCCTTCTTCAACTACGTAGTCAAGCGCGACGACTTCGCCGAGGGCACTGAGGACAATCCTATCGACCTCACTGACATCATCATGAACGCCGACTTCACTTCCGGCAACTCCAACTACTGGACCATCACAGCTGACGAGACCTCGGAAGACGGCAGGATTGGCCAGAACCAAGGTTACCAAAGCTCAAGCTACGAGAACGACGACGTCATAATCAGTCAATTCATCGAGGCTTGGCGCCCCAACGGCGCAATCCTCAACGATGGCACTATCAGCCAGACACTTAATGGCGTACTCCCGAAGGGATACTACCGCCTTGAGATAGACGGCTATGCCACCAATCAGGCCAGCGTGCCCGAGGAAGGCATCACGGGCGTAGAACTCTTCGCACAGATAGGAGCTAACGTCAGCTCCACGCCCATCGGCATCGCCGAAACCACCGGCAAGCCACAGCACTTCGTCTGCGACTTCTACTCCGACGGCACCAATCCGGCCACCATCGGCATCATGGTCAACGGCACAAATGCTTCGTGGGTAGCTGCTGACAACTTCCAGCTCAGCTATATCGGACAGGAGACACCTGTGGCCGTAGAAAGCATGGCTGCCGCCACCGACGCTCCCGCTGCTGTCTACAACCTCGCCGGCGTGCGTGTCAAGACTGCACAGAAGGGTCTCAACATCATCGTTCGCGATGGCAAGGCCCAAAAGGTTCTTGTGAAATAAGACATAAGTAAACACATAAAGATACGGCCGGTAGCATCTGCAAATGCTACCGGCCGTATCTTCGTATGCAGCCTGCTTAATCTTCGTATGCAGCCTGCTTAATCTTCGTATGCAGCCTGCTTAATCTTCGTATGCAGCCTGCTTAATCGGGCTATACTTCTGGTCGTATATAAGATGTTAATGTTTCAACTTCGACTCCTTTGTCGAAAGGACCTTTGTGGCAGCATGACTACGCTCGACGTCGGCAAGGATTGTGGTATCGCGCTCCACTACAGCCTTCAGCGTGTCGGGGTGCACGACAACTTGCGTGCGTGAGAGGCGGTGTTTCGACAAGTATATGCTATCCTCCTGCCAGTAGGGGGCAAGGTCGGCTTCGTCGTCAGAGAAGCCCAGGTTAAGCACAGGCTTCTCGCGCTTGGGAACATATACGAAAGGCACCTTTCCGGGAGTGTAAGGCGTGATCTCTACCGGGCGCCAGCCATAGTGTATGATGTCGAGCTGGCGGGCAGCAGCGCGCGAGAGGTCGATGACGAACTTGCGCGAGAAAGGGCCACGGTCTGTGACGCGGACGATGACCTCCCGCCCGTTAGTGACGTTGCGCACCTTCAGCATCGTGCCCAACGGATAATGCAGGTGGGCACAGGTCATGCTGTCGCGATGGTACTTCTGCCCGTTGCTCATCGTGCGTCCATGGAAGTAGTCGGCATAGTATGAGGCGTTGCCTTTCTGCGGCTGCAGACGTTGTGCTGAGGCAGTGGCGATGATGAGCGTCGAGACAGCCATCAGATGCATTAAAGATTTGATGTTCATAGGCTGATTGTAAAGGTTTGGGAGCGCAAGATAGTGAATTTAGCCTTGCCGACCAAGTTTTTTTGTTTTTTTATGTAGTTCATTTAACTAAAATACGTAACTTTGCACGCAAAATCGATAAACTTTTCATTCTTATGGATACACAACGCACAGAAGAAATGCGCGAAGCAGAGGATATGCTCTCGCTACGTGATATTCTTGACATCTTTACCGTACATTGGAAATGGTTCCTCCTTTCGGCCATTGTGTGCCTGGCACTCGGCAGAGTCTACCTGGCTATGCAACCACGTATCTACAAACGTTCGGCCGTAATGCTCGTAAAGGACGACGGCACATCGGGCGGCCGCACCGGCCGCAGTGGCACCGATGCCCTCATGCAGCTCAATGGCGTCATGATGGGGTCCAGCGTCAAGAATGAGGTATACATCATTCAGAGCCACCAGATCATGAAAGAGGTGGTACGACAGCTGCACCTCGACGTCACCTATGGCTACAAGCAGCGGCTGCGTTACCTCAACCTATACGACGTCAAGCCCTTCACCGCTCAGTTCGACAGTGTAGAGACGGATCATCCCTTCCGCTTCACCGCAAAGGTCGCAGGTGACAAGGTGCACGTCTACGACGTCGTCACCAGCCAGGGCGAGCAGGTCTACGACAAATTTATACCTATGAATAAGAAGGTGAAGACGCCCTTCGGCCCTGTCACCTTCGTAGCCGATGAGCGCTACCTCAAGCAGTTCGACGGCAAGGAAATCTATATCTCACGTCGCTCCGTCGACGCTGCCGCCGTGGCTTACGGTGGCAGGCTCAACGCCGGCGAGGTCGACAAGGAGAGCACCCTCGTAGGCATCACCTTCACCGACCACAATATCGCTCGCGCTGAAGATATCCTCAACGCAGTGCTCGAGGCCTACAAGCGCAACATCATCATCGACAAGAACCTCATAGCCAAGAGCACGGCAGAGTTCATCGATGAGCGCATACAGATTATCGCCAAAGACCTCAGCCGTGTAGAGGGTGAACTGGCAACCTACAAGCAGGCCAACCGCCTCACCAGCCTCAAGGAGGATGCCAACGCCTTCCTCCAGCAGAGCGCCGCAGCACGCCAGCGGAGCATACAGCTCGAGTCGCAGGTGGGAGTGGTGCAGTTCCTGCTCGAGGACCTGAAGAACAACGCCAGCGGCTTCCGCCTTATTCCTACCCTCGGCGGTCTCACTGATGCTGGCATCCAGAGCCAGATCATGAAGTACAACGACACGATGCTCGATCGCAACCGCCTTGTCGAGAGCGCAGGCGAAGCCAGCGTCAAGGTGCAGCAGCTCGAGCAGGCCCTCAACCAGATGCGCTCGGCCATCATCTCGTCGACCAGCGCCTATCTGAGCTCGCTCAACGTGCAGCTCGGACGTGCCAAGCAGGAAGAGGCCGGCCTGAGCTCGAACCTCGCCTCAGTGCCCCAGAAAGAAAAAGATATTATAGATATCTCCCGTCAGCAGAATATCAAGGAGACGCTCTATACGTACCTCCTCAACAAACGCGAAGAGACGGCGCTGCAGCTGGCCATCACCGAGGCCAACATACGTGTCATTGAGACTCCGTTCGGAAGCAACACGCCCATCTCGCCTCGCTCAAAGGTAATCTTGCTCGTGGCTCTGCTCATAGGTGTAGTGTTGCCCTTTGCCTACTTCTATATCCGCAACCTCTTGAACATGACGGTGCGCGGACGCAAGGACATAGAGGAATACACCTCTATCCCCATCGTGGGTGAAGTGCCTCACCGTAAGGATAGTGTTAGCGATGCCGAAATCGTTGTGGGCGACCAGAAGACAGACCCCATCAACGAGGCTTTCCGCGTCACACGCTTCAACCTCGGGTTTATCAACAAGGATGCCAAGGTGCTCATGTTCACATCCACTACGTCGGGCGAGGGCAAGACGTTCGTCTCGCGCAACTTCGCCGTGACGCTGGCCCTCTCAGGCAAGAAGGTAATCCTCGTTGATGCCGACATACGCAAGCGCACGCAGTCGCGACTGTCGGGCAACCGCCACAGCCACGGACTGACATCCTACCTGCAGGGCGGTGTCACCGACATAGACCAGCTCATCGTACACGAGACCACCACCTGCGACGTTGACCTCCTGCCGGCTGGAGCCACGCCTCCAAACCCCTCTGAGCTGCTCCTGAGCGACCGCCTCGAGCGTCTCATCGAAGAACTGAAGAAACGCTACGATTTCGTAGTCATCGACAGCGTGCCCGCACAGGCTGTGGCCGACGCAGGCATCGTAAATCGTGTGGCGGACCTTACAGTCTATGTCGTGCGCGAGGGTAAGGTCGACCGCCGCTTCCTGCCTGAGCTCGAGCGCCTCTACAAGGAGAAGAAGTTTAACCACCTCTGTATCCTTCTCAATGATGCTCACATCAACAAGAAACAGTATGGCTACGGCTATGGCAGCAACAGCTACGGCTATGGCTATGGCTACGGCACTGAGCATAAGCATAAGTCAAAGCATAAGAGCTGACGCACGTCGACTTTAGCCTTCCACCTTCTGATCTCAAGTCCCGACATCAGGCAGTCAACATCTGTCTGCCGACCTTTTGATTGTTGACCTTAGCCTGCCGACTTGATGCCTGCTGGTGTTGGCATGCCTACTTTAAGCTTGTTGGTCTCAGCCTGCCGTTGTTGGCCTGCCTGCCTCTTCAGAAACCTTTTAAACAAATCTTTCGCACCGCTATGAAACAATTTGCCTTAATCATTGCCCTCTGTGTCACTACAGCAGCGCAAGCCTCTGAAATAACAGCCACGACAGCCGCTCCTGCACTCGTGGGCTTTGCCTATGACGCTACGCCCGCTCCCCCTACAGGCAACGAGTGGCAGTCGCCAGGTGCGCTGGCATTAAACAAAGAGCAGCCTCGCGCCTGGGGGTTCCATTTCCCCACAGAAGAGGCCGCACGCGGTGTCCTGCCCGAGCGCGGGGCTTATTGGCAGAGTCTCGACGGCACGTGGAAATTCAATTGGTGCCCCTCGCCCCAGGAGCGGCCCAAAGGTTTTGAGGCTCCAGCTTACGACGTCGCCGCATGGGACGACATTGAGGTTCCTGGCTGTTGGAACGTGCAAGGCATACAGAAAGACGGAACTCTGAAATACGGCGTGCCCATCTACGTCAATCAGAAGGTAATTTTCGAGCATCAGGTAGCTGTCGACGACTGGCGAGGAGGCGTTATGCGCACACCACGCAATCCGCAGTGGACCGTCAATCGCTACCCTAACGAAGTGGGCTCTTATCGTCGCTCCTTCACCGTGCCTGCCAACTGGAAGAACCGTGTGGTCTATATTAACTTCGACGGCGTTGACAGCTTCTTCTACCTCTGGATAAACGGCCACTACGTAGGCTTTTCCAAGAATTCGCGCAACACAGCCTCGTTCGACATCACACGTTTCCTGAACCCAAAGGGCGAGAACATCGTTGCCGTGGAAGTCTACCGCAACAGCGACGGCAGCTTCCTCGAGGCACAGGACATGTTCCGCTTGCCTGGCATCATACGCTCAACCTATCTCACCAGCGTACCAGAGGTGGAAATATCCGACCTCATAGTCCGCACTTCAGAGCTTAGCGGCGATTGCAATACGGAGGAGGTTGATGCATCTATAGCTGTTGAAGCGGAGATTCGCAATCACGGCAAGAAGGCCAATACTTTGCCCAAGGGACTCACCATAGAGTACAAGACATATCCTTTGCAGCTCTATACTGACGAACTGGCTCCTGCGGCCCTGAACGCAGATGCCCCGTACGCCGTAGGCAACCCCGCCGCTCAGGCCACACAAACATTGTCGGCTTCTGGCGATGGTCTCTTCGCTCACACTTCAGCAACACTCTCTTACCACGGCGCGCAGACGTGGAGCGCAGAGACGCCCTATCGCTACGTCCTCACTGCCACGCTGAGGGATGCGAAAGGTAGCATCCTCGATGCCCGCAGCTCCTATTTCGGCATCCGCACCGTAGAGATCCGCGATACCCGCGCCGAGGACGACGAGTTCGGGTTGGCTGGCCGTTACTTTTACGTCAACGATAAGCCCGTGAAACTCAAGGGCGTCAACCGCCACGAGACAAACCCCTGGCGCGGCCATGCCATCACGACACAGCAGATGGAGCATGAGATCTTCCTCATGAAGAAGGGCAACATCAACCACGTCCGCAACAGCCACTATTCCAACGACCCGCGCTGGTACTACTACTGCGACCGCTACGGCATCTACCTCGAGGACGAGGCCAACATCGAGAGCCACGAGTACTATTACGGCGATGCCTCGCTCTCACATCCTATAGAGTGGCGACCGGCTCACATCGCGCGTAATATAGAGATGGTACGCGCGCACGTAAATGCCCCCTCCATCGTCATCTGGAGTCTTGGTAACGAGGCCGGCCCCGGAGACAACTTTGTTGCTGCCTATAATGCCATCAAAGCCTTCGACACTTCGCGCCCCGTGCAGTACGAGCGCAACAATGCCATCGTCGACATGGGCTCCAACCAATATCCCTCAGTCGGCTGGGTTGAGTTTGCAGCCAAGGGCGGCAAGGGACCCAAGTACCCCTTCCACATCAGTGAGTACGCCCACTCCATGGGTAATGCCGGCGGTAACCTCGTCGACATCTGGAAGGCTATAGAGACGAGCAACTTCATCTGTGGCGGCGCCATCTGGGACTGGGTGGATCAGGCCATCTGGGCTGGAGAACGCATGAATTACGGCGGCGACTTCGGCGACCTGCCCAACGACGGTATGTTCTGCATGAACGGTGTGATGCTGCCCGACCTCTCGCCCAAGCCCGAGTACTTCGATGTGAAGCACGTGTATCAGAACGTTGGCGTGGAGCTCGACAGCATCTGGCAGATGGGCAAGCGTCATATGGTGCGTATGCGCGTGACCAATAAGAACTATTTCACGCCACTCGACTACGTGGACATAAGCACCGTCATCATCCGTGACGGCTTCGACAGCGGGCGCAGCACTATTCCGCGCGACCCGCAGCATGGCATGAGGCCCATCTTACCACGCCAAAGCGAACTCATCGTACTTCCTCTCATATTTGAAGACGAGAACCTCGATGCCCACTGCTATGACCTGCGCGTGGAATTTCTCCTTCGCGAAGATATGCCGTGGGCCAAGAGGGGCTACGTGCAGATGAGCGAGCAGCTCCACCTCTGGGGCGCTGGCGACGTGAGCATGGTCTATGAGCCATCTAAAGGTCAGCCCAAACTAAGCATCAGCCAGAGTGAGTCCGAGCGGAGGACCATCATACGCCCGAAGTCGGTTCATGCTTCAGCAACACCATTCCTCGTCACCTTCGATGACGCCCGAGGTACCATCCACTACTACGGCGTGGGCGGTGAGGCCTGCGACGATGCGGATATGGTAGACCTCATCGAACCTGGTTGCGGCCCTGTCATCGATGCCCTGCGCGCGCCTGTCGACAACGACAACTGGTTCTATCAGTCGTGGTATCAGAACGGACTGCACAACCTGCAGCACAAGGCGCTCAGCAGAAATGTTTACACCCGCAAGGACGGGGCTGTAGTCTTGAACTATATGGTCGAGAGCCGTGGTACGAAGGGCCAGATCCGTGGAGGCAGTAGCGGGCGCTATACCATTGAAGATAGCGGTCAGATGAGCGACTTTGCTTTCACGAGCAACATCGTCTGGACCGTCTGCCCCGACGGCTCCGTCGAATGCGAGAGTGCCATCACGGGCTCCAACGCGAAGGCCGTGCTGCCCCGTCTGGGCTTCCTCTTCAAACTGCCCACTCGCTTCGAGGCCGACGGCAGTAAACTGAGTTACTTCGGCTGCGGCCCCCAGAACAACTATGCCGACCGCATGAGTGGTATGTTCAGCCACGTCTACGAAAGCACCGTGCGCGACCAGTTCGTAGCCTTCCCCAAGCCGCAGGATATGGCCAACCGCGAGGGTGTGCAGTGGCTGGCGCTGACCGATGCCAGCGGCAACGGCCTTGTCTTCGGAGCCCTGACAGGGGCTATGTCGACCAGCGTGTTGCCTTGGAGCGACCTCCAGCTGACATATGCGCCCCATCCGAATGAGTTGCCTGAGAGCGACCACGTCTACCTCCACCTCGACACTAAGGTCACAGGCCTCGGCGGCACCAGCTGCGGACAGGCACCTCCCCTCGAACACGACCGCGTCTACGCCGATGCTCACACCTTCGGCTTCTTCATCCGCCCGACAGCCACAGCCGACGCCCATCAGATCAGCGAAGCCAACTTCCCCGTCATCCACGCCGGCGACCTCCCCTTAGCCATCACACGTGATGCCAAGGGTGACGTCAGCATCGTCTACAACGAGTTCAACGGCGAGGAAGTATTATATGAAATTAAAAGTGAAAAATTAAAAGATAAAAATGAAGGAGCTGGCAAGAGAAACAAGTCCGCAAAGGTAACCGCTCCCTCCCTGACAGGGAGGGCGGGGGGAGAGTCTCCCATCAACATGCGCAACGGTGGCACTATCACTGTCTGGCACGCCTCGGCACCCAACGTAAGAATATCACGCACATTTGAGCGCGTAGAGTTTGTGCCCGTCACCGTCCTCAACGCCAGCAGCGAGGAGCCCGGCGAAGAAGCCAGTCGACTCGTCGACGGCAAGACAGAGACCATCTGGCACACTGCCTACGGCGTCACCGTGACGCAATATCCTCACAACGTTGACTTCGATTGTGGCGAAGCCTTGACCATCAAAGGCTTCACTTATCTGCCACGTCAGGATGGCGGCACAAACGGCAACATCAAGGCCTACCGCATACAGCTCTCGCAGGACGGCAAGACGTGGTCGGCTCCCGTGGCCGAGGGCGAGTTCCAACGCTCATCCAACCTGCAGCGCGTCATTTTCAGCCAACCCGCCCGTGCCCGCTACCTCCGCTTCACGGCCCTCTCCTCGCAGAACGGCCTCGACTTCGCCTCTGGCGCCGAGTTTGGTGTACTCGCCGAGTGACAGGCATAATCAAATCAAAAAAACATTAAAGGCCGAGAGCAAATGTAATGTTTTACTCACGGTCTGTGCATATATGAGTAGTAGAGACCGAAAGTCTGTGTAAAATGTTATGAAAAAGATCTATTATCATCTGCTATTGGTCTTACCACTGCTGTTGATGTCCATGACTTGCGAGGACGACAATCCTGAGACAGCATGCATCTTCAGGAACGAGAGCTTAGACACCGTGTCCATAGTGGTGAGCCGCGAATACCCTGACTCGCTCTATCCTATGCACCCCTACCGAATACACTACAGCATCTCTCCCGGCGAATATTGTGGTATACAGGTAGACTATAACGATTGGTCTAACAACAACTTCGTCTTGCAACTGTTTGTCTACGACTACAACATACCTCGCTTAGGCACCTATCTTCGTGCCAAGCACTTGGAAATGGCTTACTACAAGCTTACTAAAGAAGACATCAAGGCCATGGGAGGTGTTGTCACCTACCCGCCACAGGACATCAACAAATAACGACCACCATGAAAAGAAGAATGCTCTTTATCCTGCTATGTGGAATGGCAGCTGGAGTTTTCGCCATCAACCCCCTGAAGTACCATCGTGAGAACTACCGCCTCCACGACTTTGGCATAGCCATAGGCGGCTATGACCCTACCGTCCTCGAAAACGGGCTTGATGACTTTGTCATGCAGATGAGAATGAAATATCTGATGGACGAGAGCTATTCGGGCGGAGAAGGAGCGCTAGGACTGACAATCAACGGTTACTATCTCTACAGCCTCAACGACCGTATAAGCCTTGGAGCCACCGTAGGATGGAACGGGATGTCGCATTATGAACTTGAGCGGATGGATTTCTACCAGGACGACAACCTGCACTGGAAATTCAGCAGCGAAGCCCACGCCAAGATGAAAGCACGCGCCTTCCACCTCATGCCGACAGTCAAGTACACATGGTTCTACAACAGCGGCATAAGCCTCTACGTCAAAGGCAGTGCCGGCATCTACTATCGCCACATGGGTTTCGACTACCATAAGGACGGCGAGACCATCCATGCCCCCAAGCGCGACATACTCTTTGCCTATCAGGCGACGCCTATAGGCATTGACTTCTCCAATGGCCCTGTCCGCTATTTCATGGAAGCAGGCTACGGCGCCTCCGGCATCTTCAAGGTTGGCATCTGCTGCAAGCTCCACCGAATCTGGCCGTAGAAAGCAAAAATATTTCTCTTGTGACATGTGACTACCGCTAAAAAAAGTGACTTATAGGTCATTTTGGGCGTATAGCTCATTTTGCAGGCTACGATATGCCCGTAGCCCCGATAAACACAGGGGTTGCGGGCATTTCAACTTTTTGAAAGGCAAAATTTAATGCAGATTCAGATTCCCTCTAATATATATATGCATTATAATATGTTATAGTTTAACACCTATACACCTATATATTTAGGTAATACATTAGTTATCTGTGGATTGAGTTGAAGTAGTCTATCTTGCAATATCTCAATTTTTGTAGGTGTAACCTCCATAATATTACAAAATATTGAAATAAACCCTTAAGCCTTTTGCTGAAAACCCTTAAGGGTTTGGCGCGGAACCTTTGGCTCCTTCGTCAAACACGACAGTAGGCTTTTGCCAGCACATACGGAAGCAGAAGCCAACACACCCGGGTGTGTTAGCTGATTCACCCGGGTGTGTTAGCTGATTCACCCGGGTGTGTTGGCTGATTCACCCGGGTGTGTTGGCCAATTCGGCCAGGTGTGTTGATTAATCCGACTGGGTGTTTGTTTCCAGCCTAATGGCTGAAGAGGTTAATTCTCGTTGAGTAGGCGGTCGATATTCTCGGCGTAGTCGAGTGAGTCGTCTACGAAGAACTTCAGTTCTGGTATTATGCGTAGCTGGAAGCGTGTGCGCTGTCCGAGTTCGAAGCGTATCTGCTTGACGTTGGCGTTGATGTTGTCGCAGATTTCCTGTGCCCGCTCGCTGGGGAAGATGCTGAGGTATCCGCGGCAGACGCTCATGTCGGGGCTGATGCGGCAGACGCTTACGCTGACGAGTACTCCCTGCATGCTCTGTGTCTGCCGTTGGAATATGTCGCTGAGCTCTTTCTGGATGAGCCGCGCCACTTTATTTTGTCTTGTTGTTTCCATAGAGGAATGGGATAAGGAAATAAGAGAAAGGAGATAAAACGTGTCAACTTGTTAACGTGTCAACTTGTCAACTTGCTTTTGAATGCCAGGGCGTACATTTTCATCTGGCGCAGCATGGCGAGCAGGCCATTGCTGCGGGTAGGTGAGAGGTGTTCGCGCAGGCCTATGCGCTCGATGAAATAGAGGTCGGCATCGAGGATTTCCTGTGGTGTGTGGTCGCTGAGGACGCGTATGAGCAGCGTTATGATACCCTTTACGATAAGCGCATCGCTCTCGGCTTCGAAGTGTAGCAGGCCTTCTGGCGTTAGCTCGGCTGTGAGCCACACGCGGCTCTGGCATCCGTCGATGAGGTTCTGATCGGTCTTCTCGCTCTCAGGCAGCGGCTGCTGCTCGTTGCCGAGGTCGATGAGGAGCTGGTAGCGGTCCATCCAGTCGTCGAAGTCGGCAAACTCCTCGATGATTTCGTCTTGTATCTGATTTATAGTTTTCATGAAGAATATCCTATGTTATGAATGTCTGACAGATAATTAGTTGTCGTTGTAGATGAGTTGCAGTAGAGTCTGCCCTACGGCCTGCATGACATCGGGGTCAATTGCGTCTGGCGTGTCGGCCGTGGTATGCCATGTAGGTCCGAAGGACGATGAAGAGCCTTCGTAGTGCGCGATGATGTCGAGTGCCGGGATGTGTGCGATTGTGTTGACGGGCATGTGGTCGTCGGTGACGAAGCCTCCCTCGCGCAGCGGGAAGTACTCGCCGTAGCCAAGCTGATGGGCGAGGTGCCAGATGAGGTCGACGAGGGTGCTGGCGTAGCGGCGCGAGAAGCCTTCCAAGGCAAAGCGTGTGCCGCGGCCGCCTACCATGTCGAGGTTTATGGCGAAGCGCGCCTGATAGCCTACGGCAAAGGCCTGCTCGGCCCAGTAGCGCGAGCCGAGGCACCAGAAATCATCGTCGCCGCTGCTCTCGGCCCACTCTGGTGTGCCTTGGTCTTCGACGTCGAAGCATACGAAGTCGACGCCGTAGGTCAAGCCTGAGAGTGATAAAGTGCGCGCTATCTCCAGCATGACGGCCACGCCTGAGGCGCCGTCGTTGGCGGCCACCACCGGCGTGTGGTGGTTGGCGGGGTCGTGGTCGTGGTCGGCCCATGCGCGGCTGTCCCAGTGTGCGGTGAGGAGTATGCGGTCGACTGCTTCGGGGTTGAAGCGAGCCTGTATGTTGCGGCATGGCAGGCTGTTGCCGTCATAGCCCTGCACCGTGGTCTTGAGTTCGCTGACCTCGCACCCGAGGGCCTTGAACTTGCCCGCAATCCAGTCGCCGCAGGCTTGATGCGCCGCAGAACCCGGCACCCTGGCTCCGAAGGCACATTGCTTTTCCACGTAGGCCAAGGCCGAGTCGGCGGCGAAGGTGGGTGCGGGGGCCAAGGCTATAGTGTCGGCGCCTGTCGCAGCCTTGCCGCGTCCGTTGCATGACGCGGCGGCAAGTGTCATTGCCGCCGTCGTGAACATGAGTATGTTATAAATAATGTGTTGAGGTCTAAACATATTTTTGCTTTCATGAGTCATCGTTCATCAATACATCCGTAACGTCTTCCACTTTCAGCTGCCTGCGTTCTGGACTTCGGCCATCACCCTGAGGAAGTTACCGCCCCAGAGCAGGTGCAGGTCGTCGTCGCTGAAATGGCGGCGCAGCTGTCGGGTGAGGTTTATCATCTCTGCAGCCGAAGCCAGGCCTGGTACGCCGCCGTCGCCGTCGAAGTCCGAGCCTATGCCTACGTGCTCTATGCCTGCCACGTCAACCATGTGGCGTATGTGAGCCACGGCATCTACGATAGAGGCTCCGCCTTGCTTGCAGAGGAAGCCGTCGTAGAATGTGGCTTGGGCTACGCCGCCCCGCTTGGCCAGTGCTCGCAGCTGGTCGTCGGTGAGGTTGCGAGGGTGGTCGCAGAGCGCACGACTCGACGAGTGTGAGCATACGATGGGCGTAGCGCTGATGTCGAGGGCATCATAGAAACTGCGTTCGCTGGCGTGCGATAGGTCTACCATCACGCCGCACTGATTCATCCGGCCTATAACCTGCGCCCCGAAGTCGCTGACGCCCGTGAGGGTCTCGCCTTCGCGCGGCTTTGCCGAGCCGCAGATGTCGTTGTTGCCGTTGTGGCAGAGCGTGATATAGACTACTCCTTGGCTGGCGAAATGGTCGACCAGTTGAATGTCGCGGCCTATGGCGTAGCCGTTCTCTATGCCAAGCATGATGGCGTGACGGCCTTCGGCCTTTAGCTCGTGAAGCTCAGCCGGCGTGCGTGCTATGCCGAGGGCGTCGGCATTGTCGGTTGCCAACTGGCGTACGCGCTTAAGGCGGTCGTCGGCATATTGATGAGCCCAAGTATAACCTTCCTCGGTGAGCTCGCCTTGTGGCAAGTAGGCTACCATGATGCAGGCATCGAGGCCTCCCTCATGCATCTTGTGCAGGTCCATGAGTATGAGCGGGTCGCGACGCTCGAAATGTATGTCGCGGTCGAAGAACATAGGGGTGTCGCAGTGACTGTCGAGCGTCAGCATTCGGTTGTGGAGGCGGCGTGCGTCGCCATAGCTCTTGGCTTCGCCGACGAGCCACAGAAAGAGAGGGCGCATCGACGTATCGCCGCGGAGGCAGAAACATTCGGGATGCCACTGCACGCCGATGATGCTCTTATGTTCGCTCGATTCTACGGCTTCAACCACGCCGTCGTCGGCTGTTGCGGTGACGCGCAGGTGGAGCCCAGCGTCGCGAACAGCCTGATGATGGAAGGAGTTAACGGCAAGCCTGTTGCAGCCAAAGATGTCGCGGAGCAGCGAGCCGTCGCTGATGCTGACGCTGTGCGATGCAATGCCGCGGTCGAGATCCTGGGAGTGCTTGACGGAGGGCGAGGGTATGTCCTGCCACACGGAGCCGTCGAGGGCTGCGGCCAGCATCTGGCAGCCCCGGCAGATGCCGAGGATGGGCAGTTGGCGGTCGAAAGCCAGACGTGTGAGCAGCAGTTCGCTCTTGTCGCGCCGCGGGTTGATGCCGTGCAGGGCAGGTATGGGTTCCTCGTCGAGGTAGAGCGGGTTGATGTCACCTCCGCCCGAGAGGATGAGAGCATCGATGCTCTCGAGCGTCGACGTCAGCACGTCGAGGTCCTCGGTGGGAGGTATCACTACGGGTGTCGCTCCGGCCTCGATGACGCTCTGGTAGTAGCCTTCTGCCAGCTCGCAGCCTTTCTCGCCGAAATTGGCTGTGATGCCTATCAGGGGCTTATGGCGTGTGGCCGGAGCGGTGGCGTGGGCGCTGTCGTAGGTCTTTTTCCAATTGAAGGTATCAGTCATCGGCATTGTCTGTTACGAGTGCATTTCTGCGGGCCATAAGGGCTTCTATGGTGGCTTTGTCAGCATCGGAGAGGCCGATGGGCACTTCCTTCTTGATGCTCTGTTTGAGCGAGATAAGCGTCTCGGTAGATATCACGCCTTCAATCTCCTGCAGCTTGTTGTTGAGCAATTCCATAAGGTGGGCGTTGTCGCGGGCATAGAGCTTGATGAGCATCGTGTAGGGACCGGTGGTGAAGTGGCACTCCACGATTTCGGGAATGTGCTCAAACTCCTCTACGACGCGCTTGTACATGGAACCGCGCTCAAGTGTGATACCTACGTAGGTACATGTGTTGTAGCCCAGTGTGGTGGGGTTCACGTTGTAGCCGGAACCGGTGATGACACCTATGTCCACGAGTCGCTGAACGCGTTGGTGAATAGCTGCTCGCGACACTCCGCACTCGGCTGCCACTTCTTTGAAAGGGATGCGTGCGTTGTGGGTTATTATTTCAAGGATTTTCTTGTCGAGACTGTCAATTTTTTCCATACGAGGTATTCTTTTTAATCATTTTGCCATGCAAAGTTAGCTGTTTTATCGAAAATGCAAGCAAAAAGGTAATAAAAAATGACACCAAAGCTATGTTTTGGTGTCATTATGTGTGTATTTGTATGTTTTTTACTGTTCAATCTCGAGGAGCTCAACTGTGAAGATGAGCGTAGAGAATGGCGGAATCTTGCCGGCCTCGCGAGCGCCGTAGCCAAGCTCTTGCGGAATGTAGACCTCCCACTTCGAACCTACTGGCATCATGGTCAGTGCCTCAGTCCAGCCTTTGATGACTTGGTTGCAGGCGAAGGAGGTGGGCTGCTTGCGCTTGTAGCTGCTGTCGAAGACGGTGCCGTCGATGAGGCGGCCCTCGTAGTTGACCTTGACTTTCTGCTCGGCAGTGGGCACGGCCCCGGAGCCTGCGCTGAGAATCTTGTACTGAAGGCCGCTCTTGGTAGTTACGACGCTATCTTTCTTGGCATTAGCCTGAAGGAAGGCTTCGCCGTCGCGGCGGTTTTGGCCATACTTGGCCTCCATCTTTACGGAGTTGTAGTAGTCGAGCTGCTTGGTGGCAACGGCCTGTGCGCTGTCGCTTGTGAGTGTGGCATTGCCGGCGATGGCGGCGCGGAAGCCTTCTACGAAGCGGTCGCGGTTGAGCAGGTCGAGCGAGTCGTTGATCTGACGGTTGACCTGCGGCACGATCTGGTTCTCTACCTGTTGGCGAATCTCGATGCCGGCCAGGCGGGCCTTCTCGCGCTTGTCGGCGTCGTCGAGGGTTGCCTTGTCGAAACCGGCAAGGAAGTCGGCCATGTAGGCCTCCTCAACGCCCATGCGCTGCTGCAGATAGTTAATCAGGCCGTTGGTCTGTGCGATGCCATAAGCGTAGCTGAAGTCGGCCATGGGGATGGTGTCGACTTTTTCCACCTCAGCTTGTTTCTTGCTCTTCTTCACGCGCTTGGCGGCGCTGGTGCTTACGCATACCAGCAGCCCCAAGGCGCAAGCGATATATTTAAGTCCTTTCATCGTAGATTACTTCTCGATGCTGAGCAGGTCAATAGTGAAGATAAGGGCGCTGAAGGGCTTGATATTGCCCATGTCGTTGCTGCCATAAGCCTGGTCCTGAGGAATGTAAACCTTCCACTTGGAACCTACGGGCATGGTGGTCAGTGCAGCCTTGAAGCCGGGGATGACCTGGCTGGCGCCGAAGACGGTGGGCTCGCTCTCGAGGTTGCTGTCAAAGACTGTGCCGTCGATGAGCGTACCTTCGTAGTGCACCTTCACGCGGCTCGTGTCGGCAGCGACCTCGCCGTTACCCTCTTTCAGCACTTCGTAGTAGACACCGTTGCCGAGGCTCTTGATACCTTCCTTCTTGGCTACCTGAGCCATGAAGTCTTCGCCCTTCTTCTTGTTCTCGCCGTAGGTCTTTTCGCGGGTTGCGTTGCGAATGGCTTCCATCTTATTCTGGACGTAGGAGTTAGCGGAGTCGAGGCTCATGATGTTCTCCGTGCCAGCCACTGCGGCCATGAAGCCAGCGTAGACATTGTTCTCGTTGATGGTCTGGGTGCTGTCCTCGCCGAAGATCATCTGGTTGATGTTCTTGACCATGCCCTGGCTGACCTGCTGACCAATCTGGATACCAGCATAGTAAGCGGCCTTCTTCTTGTCTTCGCCGGCTTTTACGCTCTCGTAGAAGCCCTTGAGGAACTCATCTACACATGTCGTGTCAACATTCATGCGCATTGAGAGATACTCCTTCAGACCTTGAGTCTGGCTCATGCCGATGGCGTAGCTGAGGGTGTCGATGTCTGTCTTGAGGTTGGCGTTGGGAGCCGACTGATTGCAGGAAGCCATGATAGCTGCCACGGCTACTGCTGCGATGATGGTAATCTTTTTCATTTTTGCTTTTTGTTTATAGGTTTATAATCTCTAATCAAAGAATCTTAATGAGCTCCACATCGAAGATGAGAGTGGAGTAGGGGGGGATGCTGCTGCCTGCTCCGCGCTCGCCGTAGCCCAGGAGGTAGGGTATGAAGAAGCGGTACTTGGCACCTTCCTTCATGAGCTGGACGCCTTCCGTCCAGCCGGGGATGACGCCGTCGAGGGGGAAGTCGGCGGGCTCGCCGCGGCGATAGCTGCTGTCGAAGACGGTGCCGTCGATGAGCGTTCCCTCGTAGTGGCAGCGCACGCGGTCCGTAGCTTTAGGGCTGCGGCCCGTGCCTTCGGTGAGCACCGTGTACTGCAGACCGCTCTTCGTCACGTTGACGTCGGCCTTCTTGGCATTTGCCTCGAGGAATGCCTTGCCGGCAGCAATGGTGCCCTGAGCCTGCTGGCGGGCCTGCTTGTCGAAATATTCGTTGAGCAGGGCCTGCGCCTCGCGGTGTGAGATGGCGGGCTCTGCGTCGGTAAGTACATCGCAGATGCTCTGGGTGAAGTCCTGCACGTTGAAGTTCTCTATGTTCATGCTCTTCAGCTGCTGGCCTATCCCGAGGCCGAGGGCATAGCTAATTTTGTCCATGTCTTTCGTGAATGCTATTGATACATTAATTATAATTTCGTACGCACACGCACGCGTGGGCGGCATAAATCGGGCGCAAAGTTAGTGCTTTTATTTAATCTTATGCATAGTTAACGTTATTTTTTAGTTTTTTTATCTTTGTTATTACCTCTTGTCTTTCGTTTTTTGCTAATTTTGTAGCGCTAAAGCTTTTTATGATATGAAGAAGATAGTTATTCTTACCGGGGCAGGCATGTCAGCAGAGAGCGGTATCACCACCTTCCGCGACTCCGGTGGCCTCTGGGAACAGCACCGCGTTGAGGACGTCGCAACAATTGAGGGCTACATTCGCGACCCGCAGCTCGTCATCGACTTCTACAACGAGCGGCGGCGCCAGCTGCTCGCTGTGGAACCTTGCCGCGGGCATTACCTCGTGGCGGATTTAGAGCGGGACTTCGATGTGACCGTCGTGACGCAGAACGTCGACAACCTGCACGAGCGTGCCGGCTCCTCAAAGGTCATCCACCTCCACGGCGAGCTGATGAAGGCCACGTCATCACGCTCGCCCAACGACCCCTCGCAGATAGTGGAGCTATCACCCGAGCACATGGACATACACATCGGTGACCTGGCGCACGACGGCAGTCAGCTGCGACCGTTCATAGTATGGTTCGGCGAAGCCGTGCCCGAGATAGAGCGTGCGGCACTTGAAGTATCTAAGGCCGACATATTCGTCGTCATAGGCACCAGCCTGAACGTCTACCCCGCAGCAGGCCTCATCCGGTATGCGCCACCTGAAGCTCCCATCTATCTCATCGACCCAAAGGACGTACCCTGGAATAGCATGCACCGTTTCCATCATATTAAAAAAGGTGCCTCTGAAGGTATGGAGGAACTCGTTGCCCTGCTCTCAGCCGGACGTTAACCTCTAATCCCATAATCCCCGAATCATTAATCTTTAAATATCCAATTAGCGCAATGAATAAATTAGAAGCTGTAATGGCTGAGAATCGCCGTTGGCAAGAGATCGTAGGACTTAAGACTGTGGCTGACCTCAACAAAGCCGTACGTCAGGGGCTTGCTACAGCCATCATCAACGTCACTGAAGCATTGCAAGAGCGTCGCATAGCCTCCGTGGCCGACGATGTCGAGATGTGTGGCAGCCGCCTCGTGCTGCTGGCAGGCCCGTCGAGCAGCGGCAAGACGACCACTTGCAAGCGCCTTGCCGTGCAGCTGGCGGCTTGTGGCCTGAGGCCACGTATGATATCGATGGACAACTATTTCGTCGACCGCGAGCATACACCGCGCGACGCCAACGGCGAATATGATTTCGAATGTCTGCAGGCTGTCGATATACCCTTTTTCAACGAGCAACTGGCTGCCCTTCTCGACGGACAGGAGGTGGAGCTGCCCCGCTTCGACTTCCAGACGGGAAGCCGCACGACAGGCGGCGAGCGCATGAAACTTAACTCTTCAGACGTGCTCATCATCGAAGGCATACATGCCCTCAACCCAGACCTCACGCCTGCTATCCCCGACAACATCAAGTATAGGCTCTACGTCTCTGCCCTGACGACAATACAGCTCGACGACGAGCGACGCATATCGACATCGGACAACCGCCTGCTGCGCCGCATCATACGCGACCACAAGTTCCGCGGCTACAGCGCCAGCGAGACCTTACACCGCTGGGCCAGCGTGCGCGCCGGCGAAGAGAAATGGATTTTCCCCTTCCAGGAGAATGCCGACCGCATGGTCAACAGTGCGCTGATCTACGAACTTGCAGTCCTGCGCAACTATGTGATGCCACTGCTCGAAGAAGTGCCTGCCGACAGCCCTGAATACGACGAGGCCATGCGCCTGCGCGGACTCGTAGGTTTCTTCGAACCTATTTCTATGAAGCAGATTCCACCCGTCTCGCTCTTGCGCGAATTCCTCGGCGGCAGCAGCTTCAAGTATTAGTCAGCGGCAATGAAGGCTGAGGACTATTCACGACATCTCGAGGAGCGCGGCGTCAGGCCTACGGCGACGCGCCTCCTCGTCTACCGGGCTCTGGCCGAGCACCATCACCCTATGTCGTTGCGGGAACTCGACGATGTTCTCGACACGGTGGACCGCTCTACCATTTTCCGTACGCTGACGCTGCATTTTCCGTACGCTGACGCTGCTGCTCGAGCACCATCTCCTGCATGTCATCGAGGATGGGACGGGCACTGCGCTCTATGAGACATGTCAGGGGCACGACGACTGTTCGCTCGACGACCAGCACGTACACTTCTTCTGCACACGCTGCCAGCGCACGTTCTGCTTCCACAGTCTCCACGTACCACAACTGCCAATGCCAGAAGGCTTCTCGGCCACGGCCGTCAACTTCCTCGTCAAAGGTCTCTGCCCCGAATGTGCATGCCGGTAGGCTCCAACACCTCCTAACCATGAAATCGCAGGCAAGCATACTTCAGCAACTCATAGCTCAGGGCGAGCACGGCCGGCAGGACTTCAAGTACAAGATTGACGATGCCCCTAAGCTGGCGCGCTCTGTCTCGGCCTTCGCCAACACCGACGGTGGCCGCCTGCTCATAGGTGTACGCGACGACGGCACCATCCACGGCGTCCGCTCGGAAGAGGAAATCTTCATGATGCATGCAGCGGCTTATAAATACTGCACGCCACAGCCCACTATACAATTCGAGACATTGCATGTGCCTACGGCTCCGCATGAGGGACGCTTGCGCACAGTAGTCATCTGCACCGTGATGCCGAGCCCGATAAAGCCCGTCTGTGCTCTCGAGGAGGGTCAGCGCCCGACGGCCTATATTCGGGTCGCCGACGAAAACATCGTGGCCTCGCCCATACACCTTGCCATCTGGCGCCAAGAAGGGCACCTCCAGGGCGAAGCCTTTGCCGATAGCGATGAGGAGCGCGCCCTGCTCGCCTCCGTCAATGCGCATCCGGAGGGGCTCACGCTCAACCAGATTCTGAAAGCTAACTCGCAACTTGCCATCGCTCGTTCGTATGCCACAATGGTCCTGGCCCGGTTCATCAGGTTTGGCTTGTTGCAAATCATTCGCCGGGGCAACCAATGGATTATGGTGCCGGCTTAACCCGATTTGGGTTAAAGCCCTTGCTCGTGGGCGATTCATGAATAAATGCAAAGAAAAAAGAGTGCGCGATAGCGCACTCTTTTCTTTTTTTATGAAGTCGGGTTCTTAGAACGTGTAGTAGAGTCCGATCTGGCCGATGCTGTTGTTTACGTCAAGGCCGAAATGGTTGTAGTCCTCAGCGTGGCGGAAACCGAAGTAGCCCGTAGTGCCGACAAAACTGATGTGGTCGGTGATGGTGAAGGCTACGCCCGGACGTAGGCCAACGTGCCAGATGGTGTTGGCATCACAGTCCTTGACTTTCTCAACGCCGATGCCGAAGCCGCCGTCGACGAAGAAACTGGCGATACCGGCATTAGCGAAGGTGTAGCGGGCGTAGGGGGCGAGGGTCAGGCCCGTGGTGCCAACTGTCTCGCCGACCTCAGGGTTCAGCGAGGTGTAGTTCAGGTCGAGCGCCAAGGCGATAGTCCACTTGTCGCTCAGGTTGTAACCCACTTCTGGTGCAATCTTGAAGAACGTAGTCGTAGCGACATCCTTCTGATCTTTGAAATCGAAACCGAGAGCACCGCCTACCCAAGCCTGGGCATTTGCGCTCAAAGAGGCTACTGCGAAAGTAGCCATCAGAATAATCTTTTTCATCTTAAAATATAAAAACACTTTTACCGTTCCTACTCTGTTCTGGGTTTTCGGATTCTCCCATTTTTTGTTATCCTTATTGAGTCATGGGTTTTATGTTTATCCCATACTGTTTTTCCTTATTGCGCTGCAAAGGTATGCTTTTTATGCGCTACGACCAAATAAATATGCTGAAAAGCAGAAAAACGTAGGCGTTTTGTCGTAATTCTCCGACTTATGTTACAAAAATAGGCTGTACATATAGGATAATGTGCTGTCGTCTGGCTGGATTAGAAAGGAAAAGCCTTGACTGACTTTCGTCAATCAAGGCTTGCGTGGTGTCACCAGGAATCGAACCGGGGACACAAGGATTTTCAGTCCTTTGCTCTACCAACTGAGCTATGACACCATCGTTCGTGCGCTTCCGTTTCGGATTTGCGGGTGCAAAGGTAGGAGTTTTTTCTTTTCTGTGCAAATAATTGAACAAAAATATTCAGTTGCAACGAAAAAAATTGCAATAAGTAGAAGTGGAATCGCAAATATTGCTTAACTTTGCACCCGCAATCGGAAAGTAGCGCAGTTGGTAGCGCACTACGTTCGGGACGTAGGGGTCGGGCGTTCGAGTCGCCTCTTTCCGACGCTTAAAAGAAAAGCGCGAAGCAAATCAATCTGCTTCGCGCTTTTCTTTTATGTCAACGTTTCATTAGGTTAAGCCAAGGCTTAAGGGGATTCCGGACGAAAAGCCTATGGATTCCGTTAATCAAAACGCTATGACAAAAGCGTTGCCTTTGCTGGTGTCGACAGACTGCTGTGTCGAGAGATATTATTTCTTGATGATTGATGTCTGTGGGTTACGGGGCTCGGTCTGTGAGGCGAGGAAGGCTTTTGCGGTGCCGAAGCGGAGGAAAAGGTCGAGGCGTACGGGAATGTGGTTCTGGTCGTCGGTGATGTAGAACGTCACTATTTCCTTGTCTTTCTTGTCCTTGCGTTCGATGAAAGAGAATACGAGGCATCGGTATTTGACGCCCGTGGACTCCATCTTGAAGTTCTTGCGTCCCCTGAAGATTAGTGTTTCCTCTTTTATGCGTCCATTGTCGGCCATGAGGAATTTGATGCGCTGACCTTCTTTGTAGTCAGAGGGGTCGAACGAGCGTGCGCGCATCATCATCGATACCATATCGAAGACGCACTCGGTAGAGGTCTGTTCTGCTTTTTTCGGTTCTTTGCCTTCGCGGCAGTATAGTTGGCGAACGTCTACAGCCGAGGAATGGTGGGTGTACCAGGCCTCGTCGGTGTAGTAGTGTTTGCCTTCGCGTGCGCCCTTGCGGTAGTAGAGAGGTTCGAGCTCAGTGGTGAAGAAGCTGTCCAGCGTGTCGCGCATCATAAAGAATTTGTCGGTGCGCGAGCTGCCTTTGGTGATGAGGCTGGCTTTGAGGCATGAGTGGCCTTCGTATTTGGCTTCCTTAATCTCGAGTGAGGCTGTTCCGGCCTTGAGCCATACGAATTGCCAGTTGAAATAGAGTTGGTATTGCAGCTTCTCACCTGCGTTGAAGGCGGTGTTTGTGAGTGGGCATTGAGCCTGAGCCGGCATCACGGCTGCTGCTAAGATTATGAGTGATGCAAATATCTTTTTCATTAGCGTAGATTTTTTAGCTGGCTTCTATAAATGGTCTCTCTGGAAATTTTGAAGGAGAACTCAGATTTATCCGAAAGAGATTATATCAGCTCTTTTTTGATTATTATTTGAACGTGGAATTTAAAGACGTCCCCCGTAAGACCTACTTATAAGATGCTTCGTGCGGGCAGAAGGTTTAAGGTGTATATGTTAAAAAGTACAACTCGTCGTCAGGAACCGGACTTCTGGGTTCGCTTGCGCGACTCTCGCTCCATGGCTGCCTCGCGTTCTTTGTTGCGTTGCCGTGCATCTTTCTTCTTGTCGGCTTTCTGCTTGGTCAGCTTCTCGGGCTTCTGCTTGTGTGTCTCTATGCCGCGGAGGTCCCACTGCTGGTCAATCTCCCACTGCGCCTTCACGGTGAGGGGCTTAGGAAAATAGAAAGTCTCTTCGGGGGCTGTTCCGCTGTCGAAGTCGCCGGTGGTCCAGATGCCGTCGGCGTTGCGGTCGATGAAGCAACGCAGGTAGTAGTCGCCGGGCTTCAGGTAGTAGAAGTCGGCACGCCCCTGTGCGTTGGCCTGTTCCGTGCGTATAGGTTTGTCACTGCCGTTGAGGAGTTGCACTACGATGTTGGAGTCTTTAGCTATGCACTGGATGAACAGTGCACCGTAGCTCTCTTCCTTCGGGATGCGGAAGTCTTGCTTGAAGGGCTTGTTGGTATGTCCCAGTCGCCCACGCACGGCGGCGCTGTCGATTTCTAAGGAGTATTGCTGGTCGAGGTCCCATTCGGCAAAGAGGCTGTAGCGTCGCGGATCGGCCTCGATGGGTTCGAAGCGGAAGGGTGCCTCCTCCCATAGCGAGTCTACCTTGTGTTTAAAGTGAACTGCATTGCTGTCGATTGGTGCTATTGGTTCGGAGAAGGTGAAGATAGGCACCTGATTGGGGTCGAGGCTGCCTCCGGGCTTGCATTCGATGGTGAGCCACGTCGTCAGGTGCGGATTCTCCTCGGGTGGGAGCAAAGGGTTCTTCTTGCGTTTCTTCTTCTGCTCTTTCTCCCATTCCTCTGTCTTCTTGGCCAGCTCTTTCAGCTGTTTCTCGCGCGTAGTCTTTGGCACGAAGTCGAGCGTGTCGGATTTCCACACGAGTTGGTGGAGCGTGTCGGTGTCGAGGTAGGAGAGGACCATCGAGAGCGTGTCGTTGTAAGCCAGCATCGTGTCCGGAATCCAGTAGGTCACGGTGTCTCGGCCTGGCGAGGCTTCTACGATGAAACCTCCGTCGCCCTCGAAGTTGAGGCCTTGGATGCGCGGCAGCGAGTCGGATGGTGCGGTGAAGAATGCTGTGATTTGTTCTGGCACTTCGCGTTGCGTCTTCAGCAGATGGCGGTCCTGCCCAGCCTCCTTAAAAGCCCGAAGAACGATGTTGTCGGGGTAGAAATGCGTGTAGTGTACGGGCATGATGCTGTCGTAGTGTACGCTGTCAGCCCAGATGGTGTCGAGGCGTATGTCGGGTCCGCAGGAGGTCTCGAAGTAGTTGGTGTCAAAGGCCACAATTTCGCTTTTCTGCGAGAATATGAAGTTACCGTCGACGTCTTGCAGGGCAAAGGCTCGGTATCGTTTGTCGCGTGCTACGCCCTTGATGACGAAGTATCCGCTGCCATTGGTGCGACTGACGCGCTCTAAGGCTTTGGTGCGGAAGAGAGAGTCGGGCACGTGGCCGTCGTCGTTAACGGCATAGAGCCCTACGAGTACGCCCTTGATGGGCTCAAGGTCCTCGGCATTGAGGACATAGCCCGAGACCTCCATCGTGTCGATGGCGTCGCCGGTGGAGAACGAGTAGGTGTAGTTGCCCATCGGGTTGCCTTCGTTGTTGTCGACGATGGCGTCGGAGAAATCGACTGTGTAGGTGGTGTTTGGTTGCAGGCTGTCGAAGAGGTCGATGCGAACGGTTTTCCCTACGGTGCGTATGTTAGGCGCTTCCACTTGCGGCGGCGACACCACCACCTTCTCGCTTGCATTCTCTATCTTGATGTATTCGTCGAAGAGGATGCTGATTTTCTTTTTGTTCGATTGTACGGACTGATTTTCGGGCGAGCTGGCCAGCACTCGGGGCGGGTTCTCGTCGTAGGGCCCGCCATCGGGCGAGCCGAGGCTGGCGCAGGCTGTTACAAGCAAGGCAAACAGTGTGCAGGAGGCTGCGAAGAAGAGGACATAGAACAGAGCATACATAGAGTTGTACCTCAGGATGTTGCTCTTGAGGCGCATCAGGGTGCGGGCTATGTAATAATTGTTGCGCAAACTCTTATCTTTAGACTTTCAATTTTCAACTTGTTCGCTCAAGCTCTGCTTGCTTCTTGAACTGTCAAGCGTCACCCTTCGGGATGCCGAGCGCGTTCTGCGAGGGATTCGTCAATTCATTGCCAGCAGTTCCTCGATAATCTTTCGGTCGTTACCCAGGCGGGGCACTTTGTGCTGTCCGCCCAGCTTGCCCTTGCTTTTGAGCCAGTCGGTGAAGAGGCCAGACCTGGCCTGTATGAGCTCCAGAGGCTGTAGGGTTATGTTCTTGAAGCGTTTAGCCTCGTAGTCAGAATTGATGTTTTGGAGGGCTTCGTCGAGCAGGGCGGCGAAGGCTGACGGGTCGGCCGGTGCCTTGGCAAATTCCACGAGCCACTGGTGGCGGCAGTGGCCTTCCTCGTCCATGAAGACTGGTGCGGCCGTATATTCCAGCACCTCGGCGCCTGTGGCAGCGCATGCTTTGGCTAAGCCTTGCTCTGCATTGTCCACCACCAACTCTTCGCCAAAGGCATTGATGAAACATTTGGTGCGTCCCGTGATGACGAACTTGTAGGGCTCCGTCTGCGTGAAACGTACCGTGTCGCCGATGAGATATCGCCAGAGTCCGCTCGACGTAGAGATTACCATAGCGTAGTTCTGCCCAGGCTTGACGCCCCAGAGCGGCACTACTGTAGGTTGGGGGCTGTCTAACTCGCTCATGGGTATGAACTCAAAGAAGACGCCGTAGTCGATCATCAGCAGCATAGCCGAGTCGGTGGGGTCGCTCTGTATGCCGAAGAAACCCTCGCTGGCGTTGTAGGTCTCCATGTAATGCATTCGCGGCGAACGAATGATGCGATGGTACTGCTCCCGGTAAGGAGTAAAGGCCACGCCGCCGTGCCAGAACACCTCGATGTTAGGCCACAGCTCGTCGACGGACGTTTTGCCGGAAATTTCAAGTATGTGGTCGAGCACCGAGAGCATCCACGAGGGCACGCCGCTGAGGTTGGTAACATTGCGGTGCATGGCATCGCGCGCTATGCGGTCTCGCTTCTCTTCGAAGTCGGCGAGCAGGGCCGTCTTCTTGCTTGGCACACGCACTAGGTTGGCCAGCGGGTTCATGTTCTCGATGAGTATGGCGCTGAGGTCGCCCACGAGTGAGTGCTTGACGTTGTAGTTGGGGGCGTGGGAGCCTCCGAGGACTAGTGCACGCCCATCGAAGACACGGCTCTCGGGGTGGTTGTGCAGGTAAAGCGCTACGCAGTCGAAACTTCCGGCATAATGTGTGTCCTTGAGACCTTGTCGCGACACGGGAATGAACTTGCTCTTGTCGCTCGTCGTGCCGCTGCTCTTGGCATACCAGTCGACGCGTCCGGGCCAGAGCACATCGCGCTCGCCGTGGCGCATGCGGTCGATGTGGCTTTTCAGGTCGTCGTAGTTGCTTAATGGACATTGAGCTGCAAACTGCTCGTAGGTGTCCACTGAGCGGAAGTTGTAACGGCGCCCCCATTCCGTGTTTTGGGCTTTGGTCAGCAGGCGGCGCAGCACCTTCATCTGGATGCCCTCGACCTCCTTGGCATACGTATCGATGGTCTTGATACGCGGAAGGAAAATAGGTTTTACGAGACGTGTAATGCTCATGGGCTTATTCGGTTGTTTCAGGCACGAGAGCCACGGGTTCCTCTTCCTCGGCCGTGCGGCGAGCCTTGGCGTCGAAGATGGCTTGTGCCCACTCTTTGTCCTCCTTGAGAGCTGTCAGTGTAGCCTCGGCTGCCTGCTGGTGGCTCTCTTTCTTGGAATAGCCGCGCCCGACCTCACCGTCGAGCCCTTCGAGTATGGTTCGAGCCACGAAGACGGGTGACGAGTTGTTCTCGCGGCGTTCCTCAATGATGCGGAACTCCAGTTCAAGTTTGTTCTTCTGTGCCCACTCAATCAGCTTCGACTTGAAATTAACCTCTTTGGCGGCCATCTTGTCGATGTTGATAACAGCTTTGAGGATGCGGTCGCGCATGAAATGCATGCAAGCATCGTAGCCGCGGTCGAGGTAAATAGCGCCCACGAGGGCTTCGAAAGCGTTGCCGCCCATGTAGCTGTTGTGGCTTGATGAGTGCCCGTTGGAGCGTACCAGCCGTTCTAGTCCTATTTCCGTGGCAAGCTTGTTAAGCGTGTCGCGCTGAACAAGTTTGCTGCGGGTGTTGGTGAGGAAGCCTTCACGGCTGTTGCCATAGCGGCGGTAAAGGATGTCGCTGACGATGCTCTCGAGCACGGCATCGCCCAGAAATTCCAGGCGTTCGTTGTGCTCGTCGGCGGCATGTGAGCCCTGCCGGGCCGTTGACTTGTGGGCGAGAGCCTGCTTGTAGTACTTGATCTTGTGGGGATAGAAACCTAAGATAGAAAAAATAGACCGCATCAACTCCCTGTCCTTGCGGAAGGGGAGCTTGATGCGGTCTAAGAGGTTGGAGTTGACAAACACGGCTTAAGCTTCGTATTTCTTGAAGATGACGCAGGCGTTGTGGCCGCCGAAACCGAACGTGTTGCTCAGTGCGGCGCGCACCGTGCGATGCTGTGCCACGTTGAAGGTGAAGTTCAGGTCGTAGTCAATCTCTTCGTCGCGGTCGTCATCGGCGTGGTTGATGGTGGGTGGAACGATGTCGTTCTTCACGGCCAGCACGCTGGCCAGGGCCTCTACAGCGCCGGCGGCGCCGAGCAAATGGCCCGTCATCGATTTCGTCGACGAGATATTCAGTTTGTAGGCGTGGTCGCCGAAGACGTCCTTGATGGCCTTGGCCTCAGAGATATCGCCTACGTGTGTCGATGTTCCGTGTACGTTGATGTAGTCGATTTCGTCGGGAGCCATGCCGGCATCGTCGAGGGCGTTCTGCATCACGAGCTTGGCGCCTAAGCCTTCGGGGTGCGAGGCCGTGATGTGGTGAGCGTCGGCGCTCATGCCCTCGCCTACCATCTCGGCGTAAATCTTGGCTCCGCGTGCCTTGGCGTGCTCCAGTTCCTCGAGGATGAGGCAGCCGGCGCCTTCGCCCATGACGAAGCCGTCGCGGCTGGCGCTGAAGGGACGGCTGGCGGTCTCAGGCTCGTCGTTGCGTGTCGAGAGGGCTTTCATGGCGTTGAAACCGCCTACACCACCCTCGGTGATGGCAGCTTCGGCGCCGCCGCTGATGATGGCGTCAGCCTTGCCTAAGCGTATGAGGTTGAAGGCATCAGCCAGAGCGCTCGTGCTGGAGGCACAGGCAGACGTAGTGACGTAGTTGGGGCCGTGGAAGCCATGCTGTATGCTGATATGTCCGGCTGCGATGTCGGCAATCAACTTGGGGATGAAGAAGGGGCTGAACTTGGGGCCGAGCTCTGCGCCGGTGCGGCCGTAGACTTCGATTTCTTCCTGGAAGGTCTTGATGCCGCCGATGCCTACGCCGTAGACGACGCCCACACGGTTCTTGTCCAGACCGTCGTACTCCAGACCGCTGTCGGCGATAGCCTGGTTGGCTGCGGCGATGGCGTACTGGCAGTAGGGGTCCATCTTACGGGCCTCTTTGCGGTCGATGCCGAAATCTTCGGGGTTGAAGCCCTTGACTTCACAGGCAAATTGTGTCTTGAATTTCTCTGTGCTGAAGTGTGTGATAAGGCTTGAACCACTCTTGCCGGCAACAAGGTTCTTCCATGTCTCTTCGACAGTGTTGCCCAACGGCGTCACGGCGCCAAGGCCTGTCACCACTACTCTCTTTAATTCCATATAATTATAATAATTGACGAGTTAACGAGTTGACAAGTTAACAAGTTGGTTGGTGTTGCACGCAACTCGTCTACTCGTTAACTTGTCAACTCGTCTAATTGTTAACTTGTTAGTATGTTAACCTGTTAACTTCTTATTGATGAGCTTCGATGTAAGCAACAGCGTCGCCGACGGTAGCAATCTTCTCTGCCTCGTCATCGGGGATAGAGAGACCGAACTCCTTCTCGAACTCCATGATAAGCTCTACGGTATCGAGAGAATCAGCACCGAGGTCGCCGGTGAAGCTCTTTTCTGCACTTACTTCTTCTGCATCAACGCCAAGCTTGTCGACGATGATATCCTTTACTTTGCTTTCAATTTCAGACATAGTCGTAATAATTAAAATAATTGGTGTGAATAATCTTTCTTTAGTGATTGCACTTAGGTGCTTATCGGTTTCAGCGTGCAAATTTCGGACTTTTTCTTAAGACTACCAAATAAATAGGGAAAAAAGTGCACATTTGTGCACACTTGTGCGTGTCGGTGTGCAATATTATGCTCGTTCAAGCCTGAGTGGGTAGTCGGAACGCAAACGCTCGAAGTCTGTAGGCGATTCTCGCAGTCGGGCTGTGTCAGCAAGCGGGTTGTAAAGTTGCAAGGCTCGCTCGGCTGAGTCGTCGCTCAATGCAATGTCTTCGGGCAGGGCTGGCGGTTCAATGTGGTAGATTCTGGTTATATTCAGGAAGAGGGCTACTGCCTGTAGAGCCATGCGTGTGGCGTTGGCCTTGCCGTTGGCACTGTAGCCGGCAATGTGGGGTGTGGCTATGAAGGCCCTTTCAAGCAACTGGCGGTTTATTGAGGGCTCGCCTTCCCAGGTGTCAATGACGGCTTCGCTGACCAGGCCTGTGTCCATGGCTGTGAGCAACTCTGCCTCATCGACTACGCCGCCACGGGCTGCGTTGATAATCACAGGATGCTTGGGCAGGAAGCTGAAGAAGTGAGCATCGGCTAAGTGATATGTAGCATGTGGCTGCTCGCGGGTCAGAGGTGTTTGGAACGTTATGACGTTGCACTCCTTCTGAAGCTCGCAGAGCGAGCTCCAACATAAGCCCTCCGGCAGCTTGTGGCGAGCAGCCTCGCGCGGTGGATCGTTCAGCATGACGCGCTTGAAACCCATGCGAAGTGCTGCGGCCATAACCTCTGTTCCTACGTGACCGACTCCCACAATGCCTATCGTAGCTTCGCTGATTTTAAGTCCGCGCTCACGCTCGAGTAGCAGAAGGCTGTTCTTGACATACTGCGCCACACTTGTGGCGTTGCAGCCGGGGCAGTTAGTCCACTCGATGCCTGCCGCGCGCAGATAGTCGGTGTCGAGATGGTCGTAGCCTATGGTGGCAGTCACTACAAGGCGCACGGATGACCTTTCGAGTAACTGGCGGTCTACCCGCGTACGCGTGCGCACTATTAATATATATGCGTCGCGAACGTCCTCGGCAGTTATCTCGCTGCCACGCTTGGCCACAACCTCATCGGCCAGCTCGTGCAGGTAGGGCTGTATGTACGGAATCTTATCGTCGACGACTATCTTCATAATGCTTCTCGCAACGTGCCGAATAATCCGTCCGATTCGGGTTAAAGGATGGCTGGCAGTTGGTGCAATCGTGTGCTGTTCGAACCTTTGATGAGGATGAGGCGCCCTTCGGGGCGATGTTCGCCTATGGCAGATGCAACCGCTTGCACGTCGGCATACAACCGTATGCATGGGGCAACACAGCCGGTTGAATCGGCTTGTGCAGCCGGCTGCATCTGCGCCTCCGTCAGGATGTCTGCGAACTCTGGCCCTACGAACCACGCTTCCTCTACGCCGCAGCTCAGGACTTGGCGTGCTACGCGAAGGTGTGCCTCGTGGCTCGCGGTGCCGAGTTCTCTCATGTCTCCGAGGATTACCATCTTGTGCTCGTGGCTGATGGCGGCAAAGTTGTTAAGTGCCGCCAGCATAGAGGTGAGGTTGGCATTGTAGGCATCGACGATGAGCTCGTTGTAGGCTGTGCGGCGATATTCGGAGCGGCCGAGCGAGGGCTGATAGTCCTCGAGGGCGCTGTTGATGTCAGCGGGCGTTACTCCGAAGTGGAGGCCTACGCATACGGCAGCCAGCACGTTGTCGAGGTTGTAGTCGCCGATGAGGCGGGTGCAGAGGGTTTGGAGCTCAGCGGGAAACGCTGAGCCGCACCCTCCGGCAGGGGCGGACGGGGCGTTGGCGGCGGGATGCCAGCTGACGGCCAGGGCGGGGTCGCAGGCGGCGACGCGGCCTTCGCAGAGCGTCGAGGCTTGAGCCTCGCCTTCGTGGGCGTAGCTAAGGCATTTGGCCGAAGCGACATCGATGCCGCGCTCGGCAAGCATCGAACAGAGGTCGGGGTTGCTGGCGCTGACGAAGATGCGGCCAGCCGCGCTCTGCTTCAAGAAGTCGTAGAGTTCGCCCTTCGTGCGCTTAACCCCCTCGAACGAGCCGAAGCCCTCAAGGTGGGCACGGCCTACGTTGGTGACGAGACCATAGTCGGGTCGCACGATATTGGTCAGGAAAGCAATCTCGCCCGGATGGTTAGCGCCCGTCTCGATGATAGCCATCTCATGTTCTTCGGGGCGCAGGCGTAGCAGTGTGAGTGGTACGCCGATGTGGTTGTTCAGGTTGCCTTGAGTATAAAGAACATTGAATTTGCTTGAGAGGACTGCAGCCAACAGTTCCTTCGTCGTTGTCTTGCCATTGGTGCCGGTGACTTGAATGACAGGACCGCGGAATTGCTGGCGGTGGTAGGCAGCCAAGGCCTGGAGGGTTTCCAGCACGTCAGCCACTACGATATAATGGCCGTCCGGCTGGGCCTCGCTCAGCAGGTCGCCGTCGGGGACAACCGAGGCTTCGTCTACCACGGCAACGGCAGCGCCGCCTTCCAATGCCTTGGCGGCAAACTGATTGCCGTCGAAGGTCTCACCCTTTAAAGCAAAGAACAGACAGCCGTCGGGCGTCCGACGACTGTCTGTACTTACTGTTGGGTGCTGTTTATAAATCTCGTATAAGAAATCAATAGTCATCTTTACATTTTGATTATTATTTGCCGAGGATGATATTTACGAGAGCGGTAACGTCGGCAATGGTGACGTTCCCGTCGCCGTTAATATCGGCCACCTTGCTGCTCTCACCCTTACCAAGGATGATGTTGACCAGTGCCGTAACATCAGCAATCGTAACCTGCTTGTCGCCATTAACATCGCCGGGTTTGGCGAACTGGATAGTGTAGGTGTGGAAGTTGTCCTCGTTTTCGCTGATATCCTCACCCTTGACGGTAATGGTCAGCTGCGCACTTTCTTCATCGTAGGTTTTCTCTATTGAGGCTCCGTGGCCATTGCTGGTCAGTGATATGTTTTCTTCAGAGTAGATGGCATTGACATCATCTATCGTTCCGTCTTCATTTATAACGAGCGCTTCGCCGTCGAAAGAGCCGGAGGC
>CAJOLI010000024.1 GCA_905235285.1 uncultured Bacteroidaceae bacterium | reverse complement strand
ATCTTGCCGCCAGGGCCGATGACAGCGCCGATGAACTCCTTCGGGATGATAATCTGCTCAATGCGGGGCACGTGAGGCTTGAGCTCGGGACGGGGCTCGGGCATGCACTCGAGGATCTTTCCGAGGATGTGCTCGCGAGCCTGCTTGGCCTGCATGAGGGCTTTCTCCAGAATCTCGTAGCTCAGACCGTCGCACTTGATGTCCATCTGTGTGGCGGTCAGGCCGTCCTTCGTGCCGGTGGTCTTGAAGTCCATGTCGCCGAGGTGGTCCTCATCGCCGAGGATGTCGGACAGGACAGCATATTTCTCTTCACCGGGGTTCTTGATGAGGCCCATAGCGATGCCGCTGACGGGCTTCTTGATGGGCACACCGGCGTCCATGAGTGCAAGCGTACCTGCGCAGACGGTAGCCATAGAGCTGGAGCCGTTTGACTCGAGGATGTCGCTGACGACACGGATGGTGTAGGGATAGTCGGCAGGAATCTGACCCTTCAGGGCGCGCCAAGCGAGGTGACCGTGACCGATCTCGCGACGGCCTACGCCGCGCTGAGCCTTGGCCTCACCCGTCGAGAAGGGCGGGAAGTTGTAGTGGAGCAGGAAGCGCATGTAGGAGCGGTCGAGGACGTCGTCCACGAGCTTCTCGTCGAGCTTCGTGCCGAGGGTGACGGTCGAGAGAGACTGTGTCTCGCCACGGGTGAAGATGGAGCTTCCGTGAGGGCCGGGCAGGGGGCTGACCTCGCACCAGATGGGGCGGATGTCGGTGGTGCCGCGACCGTCGAGGCGGATGCCTTCGTCGAGGATGCAACGGCGCATGGCGTCGCGCTCCACGTCGTGGTAGTAGCGGTCTACGAGGGCGTTCTTCTCTTCGAGCTCATCAGCGTCCATGTCGGCGTGGGCCTCGGCGTAGCGAACCTTGAAGTCCTCGCGCACCTTCTCAAAAGCTTCGGCGCGCTCGTGCTTCTCCAGGGCCTGCTTCGTGATGTCGTAGGCGGGCTGGTAGCACTCCTTGTTGACCTGCTCGCGCAGCTCCTCGTCGTTGATCTCGTGGCAGTACTCGCGCTTGACGTCCTTGCCGAGTTCCTTGCTGAGTTCCTTCTGCAGGCGGCACATGGGCTTGATGGCCTCATGGGCTGTCTTGAGAGCCTGGAGCAGATCCTGCTCGCTGACTTCCTTCATCTCGCCTTCCACCATCATGATGTTCTCTTCGGTGGCGCCGACCATGATGTCCATGTCGGCATCCTTCATCTGCTCGAAGGTGGGATCAACGATGTACTCGCCGTTCAGACGGATGACGCGGACCTCAGAGATAGGACCTTCGAAGGGAATGTCAGAGCAGCTGAGGGCTGCGCTGGCAGCGAAACCTGCGAGAGCGTCGGGCATATCCACGCCGTCGGCGCTGTAGAGGTTGACATTCACATATACCTCAGCGTGGTAGTTGCTGGGGAAGAGGGGACGGAGCGCACGGTCGACGAGGCGACATGTGAGGATTTCGTCATCATTGGCCTTACCTTCGCGCTTCGTGAAGCCGCCGGGGAAACGGCCGGCAGCCGAATATTTCTCGCGATATTCTACTTGAAGGGGCATGAAATCTGTGCCAGGCACAGCGTCTTTTGCGGCACATACGGTGGCCAGCAGCATGGTGTTGCCCATGCGTAGCATCACGGCGCCGTCAGCTTGCTTGGCAAGCTTGCCAGTCTCGATGGAGATCTCGCGACCATCGGGCAGCTGGACTGTCTTTGTGATTACGTTCATCTTTTCGATTTACAATTTAACGATTACGATTTACAATTTGCGTCAAAAATATTTGCGTCTGATAGTTTGCGGAATAAGGTATTCCGTTGTTAAGGGATAATGAAATCAAAGTGACTTTACGACCATTCGTTTCAAAAAACCGCGCAAAGGTACTAATTAAAGTTTAAAGTTTAAAGTTTAAGGTTTAAAGATTTACCGTTAACTCTGAAAAAGCCTCATTTTTATGCTTTTTTAATGATTACGAGCTTCACCGTAACAACCAAAAACTTTATTTTTTTTGAAAAAGTACCGCACATGTCACACCCCCGCCTCATTACCCCAGTTCCTGAAAATGCTGTCGCTACAATTTGTGCAATTGATGATGCAATAATTAAAATTCCTCCCAAATCATACCTTCCGCCATCAAGTGAAAAACTCGTAGCTTTTTAGTGAAATTCTATAATTCACCGAGTGAATTGTAAAAACCACTCGGTGAATTATGTAAATCACTCAGTGAATTTTATAATTCACTCGGTGAATTGTAGAATATAAACGGAGCCTAACAACTTTCCCTTCTGCCGTGGAAGAGATTTTGTGCGAGTTTGCCAGAAATGATGGGGTGGTTTAGCCTCTGTTGACCCATGCCCAACCAAAGGCTGTGAAGCGGACGTCGGGGATTTGTTCGAGGGCTGTGATGGCGCTGAGCATAGTAGCGCCCGTGGTGATGACGTCGTCGACGAGCAGGAAGTGGTGGCCGGAGAGGGCGTCGGTGTTGAGGCCGTTGGCCAGTGAGAAGGCGTCTTTGGCATTCTCAAGGCGCTCGGCATACGAAAAATGCGTCTGCGACTCGAATGCTCCCGTGCGGCGCAGCAGGCCCGTCTGCACAGGCAGATGGAGCTCTTCGGCCATGCCCTGGGCGATGAGTTCGCCTTGGTTGAAGCCTCGGCGGCGATGCCTTTGGGGTGCGAGGGGCAGTGGCACGATGGCGTCGATGCCGTCGAAGAGGCCTGTGGGCTGCAACTGTCGGGCTGCGAGCTGGCCCATCCATTGCCCGAGTGCTGGGCGTCGGTAGTACTTCAGGCTATGGATGATGTGCGCAGCGATGCCGTTGTGGGTGTAGCGTGTGAAGGCACCTGCGGCTACTACGCCTTCGTGGTCAGCCCACTTGGCGGTGTGGAGGTTGTGGTGCCAGTCGTGGTTGGTCTCAATGGGCAGCGAGAGCATACACGCAGCGCAGACGTGCACCTCGTCAAGAGCGAGGCGGCATCCGCAACTGGCACATGTGCGTGGCATAAGAAGGTCGAGTAGACTGCGTAACATATATGAGTGTGCCGTGTGAGGGCTTTGTGGATTGTCGCTCCTCGCAAAGTGTCCAAAAGCAAGCACCGGACTTATGACCGTTGTCTGATGGTCGATGGTTTGATGATGCAAAGATAGGGGTTTGTCGGATAAAAAGAGCGAAAGGATGCAACTTTTTTTGCAAAAACATTTGTGAGAAAGTAAAAAAGCATTACCTTTGCACCCGCGTTCGAAAAGACGGATATAAAACGTCGGCGGGATAGCTCAGCTGGTTAGAGCGCATGATTCATAATCATGAGGTCCTCGGTTCAATCCCGAGTCCCGCTACGCATTAAAAGGTGAAACAATAGGATTACGCGGAGGCGCAGAGATGTTTTCTCAGCTCTTCCGCGTTTCTTGTATTCCTCAGTATTCAGAATTAACGCTTATGGTACGGATGTTTCTTCTCTCGCTGTTGCTGACTCTGACGTCGGCTGTCGGTGCGCAGCCGCGCAGCTCTCAACTCTTCAATTTCGGCTGGCGTTTCCATGCCGGTGACGTGGCCGGAGCCGAGGCCGTCGGTTTCGACGACAGCGCTTGGCGTCGCGTTGACCTGCCTCATGACTTCCAGGTCGAGCAGCCGTGGGTGGAACCGGGCGCCGACGAGCGTCCCGACGCTTCTGACCCGGGCGCTAACGTGCGCAGCCGCCTGTCGTCGCGTGGCTTCAAGGAGATGGGCATCGGCTGGTACCGCAAGACTTTTCGTGCCGACAGCTTGTGGAACGGCCGCCGCGTGGTCATCGACTTCGAAGGTGTCCTTTACACAGGCGACGCCTATCTCAATGGCACGTGCATAGGCAAGACGGACTATGGCTACCTCGGCTTCGAGGCTGACGTTACGAAGCTGCTGCGCTGGGATGGCGACAACGTCTTGGCCGTGCGTGCCGACACCCGCAGCCCCGAGAACAGCCGATGGTACACGGGAGCAGGACTATACCGCGACGTGCACGTAGTGACTACCGCCCCTGATGTCTATTTCTCACGTCATCCGCTCTACATTACTACGAACGGGTGCGACAGCGTTTTCGTCCAAGCCGAGGCTACCTGTTTGTCCCGCAACATTAAATTATTACGCCTGCGCACGCGCATACGCGACCGTCAGGGCCACATCGTGGCGGAGCAGACGACGGAGCAGCGCGCCTCCACGAACCCGCGCTCGCGCGAGTATGCGCTGCAGCCGATACGTCTGGCCGACGCTCACCTATGGAGCACCTGCGACCCTTATCTCTACACGGCCGAGGTGGCCATCGTTGATGAGCAAGGCGCCGAGCTTGACGTCGTAAGCTCGCGCTTCGGTGTGCGCCGCATAGAGTTCTCGCCGGAATATGGGATGAAGGTCAATGGCGAGAAGGTGCTGCTCAAAGGTATTGCTAACCACCACACGCTCGGAGCCCTTGGCGCCGCTGCCTACCCACGGGCCATAGAGAAGCGGTTGCGGCTGCTGAAGGATTTTGGCTTCAACCATATACGTACCAGTCACAACCCTTACAGCGAGAGCCTGCTGGACCTGTGTGACTCGCTGGGCATTCTCGTCGTGGATGAGCTCTACGACAAATGGCTCACCCAGTACTGCGGAGGTCGTACACCGTGGACAGAACTCTGGCAGCACGACCTGCCCGAGTGGATACGTCGCGACCGCAACCACCCCAGCATCGTCTTCTGGAGCCTGGGCAACGAACTGCAGACGTATCCTAACCTTCCTTATGGCGACTGGGGCGTCACGCCATATCGCATGATGAAGCCCCTGCTGCAGCGTTACGATGCCACGCGCCCCGTGACGGTGGCTATGCATCCCCGCGGCCGTAACCCGCAGACCGACTCGCTGCCGGCACCTCTGGTGTTGGAGACAGACATTGCGGCTTACAACTACAGATATATGTACTTCCCCGGCGACGGTCGCCGCTTCCCGTGGATGATGTTTTACCAGAGCGAGGCTACTACGGCAGCCATGGGACCAAACTTCTACGAGATGAACCTCGACAAAGTGATAGGACTGGCCTACTGGGGTGCGATTGACTATCTTGGCGAGAGCCAGGGATGGCCTGCCAAGGGCTGGGCGCAGGGCGTCTTCAACATCGACTTGACGCCGAAGCCTAATGCCTACTTGGCTAAGAGCATCTTCTCAGACGAGCCCGTGGTGCACCTGTGTTTTCAGGAACAAAGCCAAGACATAGAGTGGAACGGCGTGAGCCAGCGCATCCGCCGGCTGACCGACCACTGGACACGCACCCCTGGCGAGGAGCTGAACCTTACGGTCTACACCAATGCCGATGAGGTGGAAATCCTTGTCAACGGCAAGAGCCGTGGAGTGAAGAAGAACGACAGGAGCAATCCGAAGCAGCGCAACCAGATCCGTTGGGACAAACTGACGTATGAACCTGGATATATCGAAGCCGTGGCACGTATGGGCGGCAAGGTCGTGGCCCGCCACCGCGAGGAGACAGCCGGCGAGGCTGTGGCGCTGCGTCTGCGTGCAGATATTGGCACAGACAAGGGTCAGTCAAAGGCCAAGGCCGCAAATGGCAAATGGGCAAATAGTGAATCGTCGTGGCGTGCCGATGGGCTCGACCTGAACCATGTCACGGTGGAAGCCGTTGACAAGCAGGGCCGCACGGTGCCTTCGGCGGTGGCTGACGTGCACTTCACTGTAAGCGGGCCTGCAAAGTTGGTAGCTGTGTCGAGTGGCGACCACTATAGCGATGAACTGACGGTGACAGACCACAGGCGTCTCTATCTCGGCAAGGCTCTGGCCATCGTGCGCTCGACGAGTGAGGCAGGCGAGGTGACGGTGACGGCGCAGGCCGATGGTCTGAAACCTGCCAAGCTGAAACTGAGGAGTGCGAGGCAATAAAACGTATGGTCTGTTCGTTATTTAACCGTAGATGAAACGTAGCTCAGCGATATTATTTTTGCTTGTGGCTGTTGTCGTAGGACTGCAGGCACAGGAGCTTCGTATCCAGAACCGTCCGTATCTCGACCAACGTTTCCTGCACTACGGATTCTTCGTGGGGGTGAATATGATGGATTTGGAGCTGAAGAACAATGGATTCGTAGACCCGGAGTCGGGCGAGCAGTGGTACACAGATGTAGACAATTATCAGCCCGGCTTCACCGTTGGTGTACTTGGTGAGTTGCGCCTCTCGAAATATCTGGGCCTGCGCTTGCAGCCAACGATTTATTTCGGGCAGAAACATCTCTCTATGCACGAGCAGGTGAGCGGCCGCGACACGACGCAGAACCTCAAGTCGACGTATATCTCGGTGCCTATTCTGCTTAAGGTGGCTGCGCCGCGCTACAATAATTTCCGGCCCTACGTCGTGGCGGGTGCTGCGCCGTCGGTAGACTTGACGACGAAGAAACATAATGCCATTCTTACTGACCGCTTTGATTGTTTCATCGAGGTGGGCATGGGCTGCGATATCTACCTGCCCTTCTTCAAGCTCATACCTGAGCTCCGGTTCTCCTTCGGCCTTCGCGATATTATTGTGCACGACCGTCAGGACCTGATAGATGCATCGTTGCTTAAGTTCACCAAAGGCATAGACCGCGGGCGTGGGAATATGGTGTCTCTTACGTTCTATTTTGAATAGCGTTTAGGCTTATGAATAAAAAAAGTCGGCGGCTCATTCCGAGCCGGCGACTTTTTTGTCGTGGAACTGTGGTGTTGTTTATTCGAAGCGGGCTGCTTGTTCGGCTGTGAAGGTGTTGTCATCGAAATAGTCGAGGCGCATGGCGCGACGCACCTCGGCCATGGTCTGTGCACCGGCCTCGCGGGCGGCTTCGGTGCCTTTCTTCAAGATCTCAATGACCGAAGGAATGTCCTTCTCCAGCTCTGCGCGGCGCTGGCGGATAGGCTCGAGCGTCTCCTGCAAGACGGCAGCGAGGAACTTCTTGACCTTCATGTCGCCCAGTCCGCCGCGGCGGTAGTGGGCTTTCAGCTCGTCGAGGTTGGGGTAGTCGGGCAGGTAACGCTCGAAGTGCTCGGGACGCGAGAAGGCGTCGAGGTATGTGAACACTGTGTTGCCCTCGACCTTGCCAGGGTCGCTGACGCGCAGGTGGTCGGGGTCTGTGAACATCGACTTAACCTTCTTCTCGACCTCGTCGGCGCTGTCCTTCAAGTAGATGCAGTTGCCGAGGCTCTTAGACATCTTAGCCTTGCCGTCGGTGCCTGGCAGACGCAGGCAGGCTGCGTTCTCGGGCAACAGGATATTAGGCTCTACGAGCGTCTCGCCGTAGATGTTGTTGAAGCGGCGAACGATTTCGCGACATTGCTCGAGCATAGGTTCCTGATCCTCGCCTACGGGTACGGTGGTGGCCTTGAAAAGGGTGATGTCGGCAGCCTGCGAGATGGGGTATGTGAAGAAACCTACGGGAATGCTCTCGCCTGAGAAACCGCGCATCTGTATCTCTGTCTTCACTGTAGGATTGCGCTGCAGGCGGCTGACGCTGACGAGGTCCATGAAGTAGAAGGTAAGCTCGCATAGCTCGGGAATCTGGCTTTGGATGAAGAGTGTGCTCTTTGCGGGGTCGAGGCCTGCGGCAAGGTAGTCGAGAGCTACCTCAATTACGTTTTGGCGCACCTTGTCGGGGTTGTCGATATTGTCTGTCAAGGCTTGAGCGTCGGCCTCGAAGATGAAGATTTTGTCGAAGACATTGGCGTTTTGCAGCTCTACGCGGCGTCGTAGTGAACCTACGTAGTGCCCGATGTGAAGCGGGCCTGTTGGGCGGTCACCCGTGAGCATGATTTTCTGTGTTGGAGTCATGTTTGTAATTATGTTTAACTATATATATTTGTCTTAAGGTAGCTGCTCAGTCTTTGAACAGCCGCTCTATGGCATCCTGCTGTAGGATAGCTGTAATGGGTTGCCCGTCGGGCGTATAGTTGTGGTTCGAAGAACAGAAGAGTTGTGAGGCCAAGTCTCGCATCTCAAGTTCTGAAAGCACTTGTCCGTTGGGTATGGCTGCCGCCCGGGCCAGCGTCGTTGCCAGTTGGCCGAGGAGTGCTGCGGCGGGTAGGTCGCCGTAGTCGGCTGCTGTGGCGAGGAGTTCTGTCACGAGGCTCTGCGGGTCGATGCCTTCGAAGCCTGAGGGTGCACCGTTGACAGATATGTTGCCGCCTCCAAGGTCGCCTATGTCGAAGCCCAGGCGCATGAAGTCGTCGCTGACAGCGGCATAAGTGGCAGCCTGAACGGCCGATAGCTGCACAACTTCTGGAAAGAGGAATCGCTGTGAGGGCAGGGCTGCTGCACTCAGCTGTGTCATAAAGCGGTCGTAGAGCACACGGATGTGGGCCTTATGTTGGTCGATAATGAGCAGGCCGTCGTCCACAGCCGTGAGCACGTACTGCCCTCTGTACTGGAAGAAAGAGGCGTTGGCGAAAGCTTGTTCGGCGTCGAACGTGGTATCTGTTGGCAGTGTGGTGTCGCCGCTGTGGCGGGTGATGCCGTCGTAGAGTTTCTCCCAGCCTGCCGTGGTGGCCGTGGCCCGTTGGGCGAACTCTGGGAGCCGTTGCTCTGGCGAGTCGGCGGTGTGTGGTGGCCGGCTTGCGTTGACAGCTGTCGTGTCGAAGGGGTTAAAGGCGGTGTTGATGTCTATCTTAGGAGCTGACGTGTGGCTCTCAACGTTAGGGTTGTATACGGGTATGTGGGCCGGTCGGCCTTCGGTGTCGAAATCTATGGTGGGTATAGCGTTGAACTTACCTATAGCCTCGCGCACGGCCGCAAGTAGGATTTGCCAGATGGCCTGTTCGTTCTCGAACTTTATCTCGGTCTTTGTCGGGTGGATGTTCACGTCGATGTCTGCAGGCGGTACATCGAAATAGATGAAATAGGGCACCTGCTCGTCGGCAGGGATGAGGCGTGTGAAGGCTTCCTGCACGGCGCGGTGGAAATATGGGTGCCGCATGAAGCGCTCGTTGACGAAGAAGAACTGCTGTGCGCCTCGCTTGCGTGCTGCCTCAGGCTTGCCTACGAACCCGTGGATGCTCACCATGGGTGTCTCTACGGCCACGGGCAGCAGTCGGTCGGCTATGCGCGAGCCAAATACAGCTGCTATGCGCCCTTTTGCACTCGCGGGTGCGAGGTTGAGAATGGGCGCGTCGTTGTGTGTCAGCGAGAAGGCTATGTCGGGGTGCACGAGTACGATGCGCTCGAGCTCTGTGGTAATATTGTTGAGTTCTGTGGCCGTCGTCTTGAGGAATTTGCGGCGTGCGGGCACGTTGAAGAAGAGGTTCTTGACGACGATGTTTGTGCCCACGGCACAAGCTACGGGCTCCTGGGCCACGACGCGTGAGGCTTCAATCTGTAGATGTGTGCCGAGTTCGGCGTCGGCAGTGCGAGTGGTCAGTTCCACCTGTGCCACCGCCACTATAGAAGGTAGCGCCTCACCGCGAAACCCCATGGTAGTGAGCGTGAAGAGGTCGGCAGCTTCTCGTATCTTGCTCGTGGCATGGCGCTCGAAGGCCAGGCGGGCATCCGTCTCACTCATGCCGCACCCGTCGTCAACCACCTGAAGGCTGGTACGCCCGGCATCAATGGCTATGACGTCAATGCGGTGTGCTCCGGCATCGACGGCGTTCTCTACCAGCTCCTTGACCACGGAGGCCGGGCGCTGGATGACTTCGCCTGCTGCTATCTGGTTGGCGACAGAGTCGGGGAGTAGCTGAATGATGTCCATTGTATAACGGCCCGCGGCCGTAGTTGACGAATTAAGTGGCTTATATAATATAAATTGTCTTTCAGAAATTCAACGTTTTCGTTGAGCCAGATGAGCAGAGCCTAGCTCACTTGTCAGAAGCCTAACGAGCCGGTCATCAAGTAGTACCAAAGTATTATCAGTACGACGATGATGGCTATGGCGATGCCGGGGTGGAGGCGATGTCGCTCAGGGTCGGCACGTTTGAGGTTCTTTGCAAACTTGCCACGGTATGATTCGATGTCGGGCTTGTACTCGGGTGACTCGCCTCGCTCAATCTGTTCTCCGCGTTTGGCTTCTGCAACGAGTTTGTCGAGTTTGTCTTTGCGTTCGGATGTGTATATGTGGACACCGCCGAAGCGTCGCGGACTGCGTGTAGAGAAGAGTGCCATATAGAGTGAAAAGAGAAAAGTGAAAAATGAGAAGTGGATTAAGCTGAGAGGAAACGGTGCGCGTCGCTATTGCAGTATTTCTTCGTTGGTCTTTTCTTTTAACTTAGTCTTCGGACCGGATTTGTCGCCTGATTTGGGGGATAGAGTGGCTTTGGGTTTAGTGTGTTGCACAGATTCTTTGAGTTCGAAACCAGCCCGTTTGGGACGCCAGTTGAAGATGTCGTCTTTGTCTATCGGGCGCACATAGTCGAACCACCCGAAATTCTCGAGGTAACGTTCTTTCTTCGTGGCGAGGGCGAGGGGATGCAGCTTGCCTTCGGCTTGAGGCATCCATATCTTGTCGAGTTGCTTCTCGTTCATGAAGAGCTTCAGCTCAGCCGATTCCGATTCGAGGAGCCCTATCATAAGGCTGTCGGAGTCGAGTGGATAGTAGCGTACGAGTACGTTGCCTTCGGCCCATGTCATCTTCATCTTGCCTCCTGTGAAATAGCTGCGCATGATGTTGCCCGTGACTTGGTTGAAGCACATCGTGTCAAGGCGCTCTACGGAGAGTGCCTGGCGTATGACGTGGGTAGAGTCTATGGTGCTGTCGTTGACCCACGCCTTGATCTCTTCGCCCAGCAACTGCTGTCCCAGCTGCCAGAGGATTGGGTCGCGATACATGGTCAGGCAGGAGTCGCGTGAGATGAACACCATGGAGTCGCACACGGCCTGTACGTCGTTGCGGAAGGCTCTGACGTGGTTGTAGGCTCTGATCTCGCGCCATACGGTGTCAGTGTTGATGTCGTAGGTGAAGAGTTTGAATGTGTCGGCGTGGACGTAGAGTGTGTCGCGCTGCGAATAGTCGATGGCCACAGCGCTGTCGGCAGCTTCGGCATAACCTATGGAGTCGGCATAGAGGACGTAGTTCCCGGTGAACATGTTGCGTGAGTCCTTGTCGACATAGACGACGTCACCGAAGGCTTTCGAGATGGCTCCTGCGCCCGTATAGTCGAGCGAGTCGCCAGTGATGGTGATGCCTTTGTTGCTCACTATGGAGCGCTCGAGCAGGAATGCGCGGTCAGCCCGCGTGTCGTAGGTGCCGCGTTCAGAGTATATGTGGTTGTCGCCATTGTCGATGTTCGAAGGTCCTACGATGCGAGCGAAGCCGCTGCCAGTGTTGTAGTGGAGTGTATCGGAGAGGAGTGTGAACTTAGGGTTCTTGAGGTCAACGTTGTAGTTGAAGATAGCCTCGCGTGTAGCGGGGCTGTACTGCCCCCATTCGCTGGTGAGCACGTTGTCCTTGTCTACGAGCTTTCCGCCTTGGAAGAAGTATCCGAGCTCGTAGAGGCGGTCGTAGTCGAGCGAGTCGGTGTAGAGTTTACTCTTGTAGTGGGTCAGCACGACGTCGTGGCGCGCTTGTGCCATCTGGTCGTTGCCGTCGTAGAAAAGGGTACGTGATGACAGGGTGAGCGTGTCGTGCTGGTTCATTTTTACGTGGCCGAAAGCATCGAACGAGTTGTCCTGTTCGTAGAAGTAGGCGCTATCGCAGGTGAGAATGATGCCGTCGTGGCTGAAGCGCACGTTACCGCGCAGGATTTGTGCATCGGGGTTGCGGCGCTGGTCGTAGAAGAGCTCGTCGGAGTGGATTAGGTGTATGCGTTTGTCGCTCTGGCGTCGCGGCCTGTTGGTTCGGCGGGCAGGTGGGGCGGCAAGGATGTTAACGGATAGGATGAGCAGCAGGGCATAGGTTATGAACACAAGAGGGCTGCGCCGCCGCAGTGAGCGACGATTATCAGCGGTAGTTATGTCCTTTCTCTGTTGCATTGCTACGGTATCTGTTACTAACATGAATCTCTAATCCGAAGAATTAATCCTTTATCCATCCGGGATATTGGAAGTCGCAGTCAGACCACTCGGGATTGATGCGCACGTATGTCGTGCGTTGTTTCTCCTTGATCCAACCGTTGAGGAATTCCTCGCTGTGCTTGGCCTTGACGATGTTGCTCAGCACCTGGAAGTCCTCGGCCATGTTTGCCGTGTGGGCTTTTATGCGGCTCTTGAGTTTTATGACGCAGCATTGCTGCTTGCCGGCTTTGTCGAGCATGGTGAACGGTTTGGACATTTCACCTACGTCGAGGCCTTCGACGACGCGTGCTATCTCTGGGGATAGCTCAGACATCTTGAATCGTGACGTGCGCATACGTTCACCGGTCATCTCGTCGCGCACAACGTTGAACATCAGTCCGTTGTTGGCACGTGAATCCTTGTCGTCGGAAAGTGTCACGGCAGCTGCTTCAAACGAGAACTTGCCTTCGCGTATGTCCATGGAAATGGAGTCGAGGCGTGCGAGGGCTGCATCAATGTCTTTCTGGTCGACGCGCGGCTTCAGCAGTATGTGGCGCAGCTTGAGCTTGTCACCGCGCTTGTCTACGAGCTGTATGATGTGGTAGCCGTACTGCGACTCCACAATCTTCGACACTTTCGTCGGGTCGGTGAGCGTCCAAGCGACGTTCGCGAAGGCAGGGTCAAGATCTACTTTGCTCATGTAGTCCATCTCGCCGCCCTGGCGTGCCGAGCCGGGGTCTTCGCTGTAGAGGCGAGCCAGAGTGTTGAAGGTAGAGGTGCCAGCGTTGATGCGCTCGGTGTAGTCGCGCAGCTCGCCCTTGACGCGGTCGATTTCTTCTTGCTGTATGCGGGGATGCTCGGCCAGTAGTTCAACCTCGACTTGAGTGGGAATCAGGGGCAGGGAGTCCTCGGGCATGTCTTTGAAGAAGTGGCGAACCTCGGCCGGCGTCACTTTGATGTCCTTTGTCAGGTGGTCCTTTACGAGGTCCATCAGTTGGTTGTCCTTGACCAGATCGAAAGTCTCCTCGCGTATCTGGGTGAGTGTCATACCCCGGTATTCCTCGAGCTTCTCCTTCGAGCCGGCCGTCTGTATCCATTCGTTAATCTGGGCGTCAACGTATCTGTTTATGTTGTCCTCTGAAGCTTCGAGACTGTCTATCTCGGCCTGGTGGATAAAGAGCTTCTGAATGGCGAGGTTTTCGGGAATGACGCAGTAAGGGTTGCCTGACACGCGCCCCATCTGTGTACGTACCTTCTCAACATCACTACGCAGTATGGCCTCGTCGCCGACAACCCAAATGACTTCGTCGACAACGTTGTTGGTGCCCTGAGCCACTGTCGCCTGCAGTGTCAGACAGAGCAGGGCTGCTGTGGCAATAAGATGTCTTGCGTTCATTAGTGCTTGTTAACAGTATTGAGTACTTGCTTATAGACTTCAAACTTATAGCGGCGTCGCAGTTCTTCGACAAATTCCTGCTCCTTCACGGCCTGATAGTCGGTGACGACCTGCTGGCCTACGTCGGTCCAGAGCTTGGGGCCGTTCTTGAGTTTACGTCCGAGCACGGCGGCTGCAGGATATTTCTTCGAGGGGCGTGTCTTGCCTTGCTTGATGCCGAAGGCGAGCGAGTCGACCATAGCGTTCTCGCCCTGTTCGAAGACGCGGCGTTCGAAGCGCACCTGCACGCTGTCGGCGTTGAACTGCTGTTTTATGGTTGCGGCCCAGAGATCCTCGTTTTTGCCCTTGAGGGCTTTCGTGGCGCGGGCGAGCATGTCGGGGCTGACGGCCTGCAGGAGTGCTCCCGAGAAATGCGGCTTCTTGAAGGCATAGGCTTTCTTATTCTTTTTGAAGTAGCGCTCGAGGGCTGTAGTGTCCTTGGCTGCGGGTTCCCACACCTGACGCTGGCATATCTCGAAGAGCAGCAGACCGTCGTGGTATTCCTGGAAGAGGTAGCGCAGCTCCTCGTCCTCGGCAGCGACGCGCTCGGCCTGCTCGTCCATGACCTGCTCTACGGTTTTGCCTGTAGCCTTGCTGATACTGTCGGCAGCCTGTGTGGCCAGGCGCTCGCGCATGCCACGGCTCTCAAGGAACTGACGGATGCGCGGAGCCAGCGTATCGTAAGGTTCGAGGGGTCGCTGGTCCATGAGCTTGAGGATGTGCCATCCGACGGTTGAGAGCATGGGCTCAGCCACTTCGCCGGTGGTCATTGTGTAGGCTTTGTCTTCGATTTCCTTCAGTAGCTGGTGGGGACCTATCCAGCCGATGACACCTCCACGAGCCGCCGTGCTGCGGTCGTCAGAGGCTTCTGTGGCTATCTCTGCGAAGTCCTTGCCGCCCTGAAGCACGGCATATATGCTGTCGATGCGCGCCTTGGCAGTGGCCTGGGCCGTGGCATCAGACTGCTGGGGCAGGTGCACGAAGATGTGTGCGAGCTCAAGCAGCTGCTTGCCCTCGAGCTGCGAGAGCATTTGGTCGTAGTAGTTGCGCACTTCCTGCTCCTCGGCAGCGGGTGTGACGAGCATGGGACGAAGCTGCTGGTCGCGGTAGGTGCGGTACTCCTGCTGGTAGCTCGTGAGCGTGTCGAGCTTGGCGTCGAGGGCAGCCTCTACCTTCAGCTTGTAGTTGATAAAGAGGTCGGCATATTCCTCGATGCTTTTCTTATCGATGACGCCGTCGGTGTTGTTTTTGTTGTAATTGTACTCAAACTCGGAGCGCGGCACAGCCTTGCCGTTGATTCGCATGACGATAGGGTCTGACTGGGCCATAGCGGTTAGCGTTGTGGCCATGAGTGTGAGTGAACAGAGGATAGTCTTCATGTCTTTTGTGTCTTAATAGCCTTAATAATGAGCCAAGGGTTTTCGCCATGACCTTTATGGGTTTTGCCCTAAACCCTTATGGGTTTTATGCGGAGGGCTTAAGGATACGGTAGGGAGAATATAGGTCAGGTTGTTATTGTGGGCGGCTGTAGTTGGGTGCTTCGCTGGTGATGGTGATGTCGTGCGGATGGCTCTCAAGCACGCCGGCGTTGGTGATGCGAACGAATTTAGCGTGGTGCAGGTCCTGGATGGTAGCCGCTCCGCAGTAGCCCATGCCTGAACGCAGACCGCCAACGAGCTGGTAGATGACCTCCTGCACGGTGCCTTTGTATGGCACGCGGCCGGCAATGCCTTCGGGCACGAGCTTCTTGACGTCTTTCTCGCCCGCTTGGAAGTAGCGGTCCTTGGAACCGTTCTCCATGGCTTCGAGCGAACCCATGCCGCGGTATGTCTTGTACTTGCGGCCACCGGAGATGATGGTGTCGCCGGGACTCTCCTCGGTGCCGGCAACGAGCGACCCTATCATCACACAGTAGCCGCCGGCGGCGATGGCCTTGACGACATCGCCCGAGTAGCGCAGACCGCCGTCGGCGATGAGCGGCACGTCAGTGCCCGCGAGCGCGCAGGCCACGTCGTAGACGGCCGAGAGTTGCGGCACGCCTACGCCGGCAACGACACGTGTGGTGCAGATGGAGCCTGGGCCTATGCCAACCTTGATGCCGTCGGCACCGGCTTCGGCCAGGGCGCGGGCGGCCTCGCCCGTAGCAACGTTGCCTACGACGATGTCTACGTTGGGGAAGGCGGCCTTGGCCTCACGCAACTTATCTATGACACCCTTGCTGTGACCATGCGCCGTGTCGATGACGATGGCATCGGCGCCGGCTTCGACGAGGGCCGTGATGCGTTCCAGCGTGTCTGTCGTCACGCCGACACCGGCAGCTACGCGCAAGCGACCTTTCTCGTCCTTGCAAGCCATGGGCTTGTCTTTGGCTTTAGTGATGTCCTTGTAGGTAATCAGGCCGATGAGGTGGTTGTCGTCGTCGACGACGGGCAACTTCTCTATCTTGTTCTCCTGCAGTATCTGTGCAGCCGAGAAAAGGTCGGTCTGCTGGTGCGTAGTCACCAGATTCTCGCTGGTCATAACCTCGGCTATGGGGCGCTCTACTCGCCGCTCGAAGCGCAGGTCGCGGTTCGTCACGATGCCCACGAGGCGGTTGCCCTCGTCGACAACGGGAATGCCGCCGATATGGTACTCGGCCATCAGAGCCAGGGCATCAGCCACCGTGCCCGTGCTCTGTATGGTCACAGGGTCGTAGATCATGCCGTTCTCGGCGCGTTTCACGATAGCCACTTGGCGGGCCTGTTCTTCTATAGACATATTCTTGTGAATGACGCCAATGCCGCCTTCGCGAGCTATGGCAATGGCCATAGGAGCTTCGGTGACGGTGTCCATAGCTGCTGTGACGAAGGGCACTTTCAGTTCGATGTGGCGTGAGAAGCGGGTGGTGAGGTCCACGGTGCGCGGCAGCACCTCAGAATAAGCGGGAACGAGCAGGACGTCATCGAACGTCAGGCCGTCCATGGCGATGCGGTCTTGAGCGAAGTTGGCCATAGTAGTTGCAGAGTTTGTGGGTTTCTATATATTTATTGCGCGCAAAGATACTGCCTTTTCGGCAGATAGCCAAAGGGAAAAAGATAAAATAAATTAAAAACGCATTTTATATGCTTTAGCGTATGCACAAGAAACGGCCGAGCCCTCGAGGCAGATCATTTTGGTGGTCCGCCTTGTGGACTCGGCCGTTTACGGCCTATGGCTTAGCCGCTGAACATTAGCGGTTGGTGTGAGTGTTCAGAAATGACCTTATTGCAAGTCTATGACGGGGATGTTGTCCTTGTCGTTGTAGTAGAGGTTCTCGCCTGCCATGCCCCAAATGAAAGTGTAGTAATAGGTGCCGGCTGCAGCGTGAATGCTCCATTCGGGCGACATGATGGCCTGCTCGTTGTGGAGCCATACGACGCGGCTCTCCTGAGGCTCTCCCATGATGTGGGCGATGGTCTGGTCTTCAGGAAGGTTGAAGTAGTAGTAGGCTTCGATGCGGCGCCCGTGGGTGTGAGGAGGCATCGTGTTCCATGCAGCGCCGGGATTCAGCTGTGTCAGTCCGAGCTGCAGCTGGCAGGGACCTTCCTCGAGGACGTCGTTGACGATGAGTTTGTAAACAGTGCGGTTGTTGCATTCTTCCAGCGAACCTACGGGTCCCCAGACAGCAGCTTTCAGCGAGCCCTTACGGCCATCGAGGGTGATCCATTGTGTCTTGTAGTGTTGGTGGGCGGTGGCGCTGTTGAGATAGAACTTGGCAGGCTTGGAGGCGTCCTTCGAGCGGAAGAGCACTTCTTTGTTGACGTCCTTGTCCTTGCCGATATGTCCGCGACCGATGTAGAGGGCTTCTTTGGGCGAGAGGGCATACTCCTTGCCATCGACAATGACCACGCCGTCGCCCTGACCGCAGTTGACGACGCCGAGCTCACGGTTGTAGAGGAAGTACTTCTCCTTGATGCCGGGGTCGACATCGAGGCCGAGCTCGGGGAAGTTCTCTAATTTAAGGTCTTTGGTGACGGGCATGGCGCCGCCGAAGATGAAGCGGTCGTACCAGGAATAGGTCAGGTTGATCTCGTCGGCCACCATGACCTTCTCCATGACAAAGCGGTCACGAAGGGTAGGGGTGTCGTAGTGCTTGACGTCGTCGGGATGACAGGCGGCACGGAAACTGACTTTCTGCTGGGCAGGGGCAACTAATGTGGTTGCCAGCAGCGCGAGGGAAATTAATGCTTTCTTCATAATAGGATATAGATAAATAAAGTCTTTGGTTGTTAATTGGTGTGAATATCTCTCACCCAATTAGTGACAATGTGTATTGTCCTCATTCGTGCTTGGTCTCGTCGGCCACAATTCGTTTCCTATTGATGAACATCATGACGACGGTGAAGCCGGCGAGGAGGCCCATGCCGATGTAGTCGAGGCTCTTGCAGGCACGGAAGATGACCCATCCGATGAGCGAAGAGCAGAAGTCGAGGGCACCGGCGAGGAAGCCTTCGGGCACGCGGGCGGCAGCATCCTGCGTGGCGGCATAGACCGAGTTGGCGGCAGAAGTGAAGTCGCCGCTCATGTCCGTGACGAAATACAGGCCGAAGATGAGGGCTACGAGTCCGATGATGAACGTCTTGACGACGTTGTTCCGCGTGATGGGCAGCACCATGGGGAAGAGGTAGAACATACCGGCCAGCGAGGCGAGGGGCAGGAACTGGTTGCCGGGTAGCACGACGGCCAGGAACAGCACCGTGGGAATCAGTAGCAACGAGACGACGAGCGTAGTGGGATGACCGATGACGAGGGCTGGGCTCATTCCTATATGCACCTTTTTGCCGTTGAATTTCTTCTCCACTACCTCCTTGGTCTTTTGGCTGATGGGCAGCAGACCGTCGATAAACAGCTTGGTGATGCGCGGGATGAGTTCCATCACGGCACCCATGATGACGCCTAAGGAAAGAATTGTCTTCGCCGCATCGGCGTTCCACTCCTTTACGCTCAGCGCGCCGATGAGTGCGCCCACGATGACACCGAGGATGAGCGGTTCGCCCAGCACGCCGAACTTCTTCTTCAGACCTTCGGCGTCGATGTCGAGCTTAGAGAAGCCGGGAATCTTGTCGAGCAACCAGTTGATGCCGAGAGCAAAAGGCACGAAGCTCTGGCAGAAAGGCTGTGGAATGGAGATTCCGTCGAGGTCGTAGTGCTGCTGGAACTTCTCGGCCGTCAGGTCGGCCATGACGAGGGTGAACATATAGCACACGATGGCGGCGAAGTAGCCCCAGGCGAGGCTCTCGCCCTGCACGAAATAGACCACGGCGCCGATGAATGCGAAGTGCCAGTAGTTCCACAAATCGATGTTGACTGTGCGCGTGGTCTTCGTCAGCACCATCAGGAAGTTGACTCCCAGGCAGATTGGGATGATGAGTGCGCCGACGGCTGTGTTGTAGGCCACGGCAGCTGCGGCAGGCCAGCCCATGTCGAAGATGTTCAGTTGCAGATGGTAGATATCGGAGATGTTGGTCAGAGGACCGTTGAAGTTCGTCGTCAGCAGCGCCGTGACGATGCCGAGGCCCACGAAACCGACGCCGACGTAGAGTCCGCTTTGCAATGCCTTGCCGAACTTAAGACCAATACAGAGGCCTATGATGGTAAACAGAATGGGCATCATGACTGATGCGCCGAGAGAGATGATGTAGGAGAAAACAGCTTCCATAGTAGCGGACCCCCTCGCCGCTCCCTCTTTAGGGAAGAGTAGAATTAACCCAAAGCGGCAGAGGTTATAGGGTCATTAGATATTAGTTAGTATTAGTAATGAGTTTGTCTCGGTTTAGCAAAGACGGAAATAGTCAAGGGGACTCCTCCCCCCTGTAAGGGGGAGCGAGGAGGGACGCCTATTTCTCAAAGCTGATAGAGCCGCCTCCGATATTCTTGCCGTCGGCGAAGATTTGGACACGGTACTGCCCTGCGACGAGCATTTCCGTGACGTTCCAGTACATCGTCACAGGAGTTTCCTCGCCGTTGTACTCTATGTCTTTGCGCATCGAATACTCCAGGTTACGGTTCTCGAAGGAGAAGGTGCCGCCGCCGTTGACGGCCTCGCCCGTGGGCTTAATGATGCGGACGTAGACGGTGCGTGCTCCGGCTGCCGCCGTGACGTTGCGTGCTATGTTGAACGACACTTGCATCGTCTTGACGTCAGCAATCTTTTTGGCTCGTTTCTGTCGCTTGTCCAAGGCGTTGATACTCACAGCTGTGGCATCCAACTGGCTGGCGATCTCTACCTTATCTGTGAGCGAGGCTTTCTCTGACGAGAGGCTTGAGATTTGCTGCTGTTGTACGGCCTGCTGTTGCCGGAGGTCTTCGTTCTCGCCTTTGAGCTGGGTGTTAAGGCGGTTGAGCGAGTCAATCTCAGCGACAAAGCTCTTCAGCACCTCGCGCATGGTGGCCAGTTCCTTCTTCAGACGAGTAATTTCGGCGGCATCGTTGGCCTTCGTGCGTTGCAGCTCTTCGAGGAGCTCCTGCGTGCGCTGCTGTTCCTGTTCGAGCTGGGCAATCAGCGAGTCGTTGTTGATCTGGGTCTTCATCTCGCTATACTGCCGGGCGAAGCTCTCGTACTCGTTCTTCATCTCCAGCTTGTCCATCTCGGCCAGCTCCAGCATCTGCTTGTTATGCTCGTTGCTCTTGTGGAGTGAAATTACAAGATAAGCCATAGCTGCCACGAGAGCAGCAATGGCTAATCCTATAATTGCATAGATTGTAGTCTTTTTCATTTCTTGTCTTTATCCCGATTGTGAGCTGAGAACCGGTGTGGTGCAGAGTATGCGCTACCGTTGTTTCTTCTCTGGGTTGTAGGTCTTAAATTAAGATTGTGTGTCCTCTTCATAGTACTGATAGAGGAAGTCGTTGTAGGGGTACTTCTGTACGTGCAGTTCCCTGACGCGTGAGTAGAGTGCGCTCTTGAGTTCTTCGATGTTGGTGCGTCTGGCCGCGCTTATGAACAGGCAGTCGCCTCCCAATTTGGCCATCCATGTGCGCTGGAGTTCCTCGAGCGAGATGTTCTCTCGCGTGGCGGGAGTGAGGTCGTCTTCGGCCTTGAGCGTGAAGGTGTAGGCGTCAATCTTGTTGAAGAGGATCATGGACGGCTTGTCGGAGCAGCCGAGGTCTGAGAGGGTCTTGTTGACAACATTGATTTGCTCCTCGAAGTCGGGGTGCGATATGTCTACGACGTGCACGAGCAGGTCTGCTTCGCGAACCTCATCGAGTGTGCTCTTGAAGCTGTCGATGAGGTCGGTTGGCAGCTTGCGTATGAACCCTACGGTGTCGGATAGCAGGAAAGGCAGGTTGTCTATGATTACCTTGCGCACAGTAGTGTCGAGCGTGGCGAAGAGCTTGTTCTCTGCAAAGACCTCGCTCTTCGAGAGCAGATTCATGAGCGTAGACTTCCCTACGTTAGTGTATCCCACGAGTGCCACGCGTATCATGCGCCCGCGATTGCTGCGCTGTGTTGATTTCTGTCGGTCGATGTCGGCTAAGCGTTGCTTCAGCAGGCTCATGCGATTAAGGATTATGCGGCGGTCCATTTCGAGCTGTGTCTCGCCTGGTCCGCGCAGGCCCACGCTGCCTTTGCCGCCGCCTGAGCCGGAGCCACCGCCCTGACGCTCGAGGTGTGTCCACAGACGTTGCAGGCGAGGCAGCATGTAACGGTACTGAGCCAGCTCCACTTGTGTCTTGGCGTTGGCTGTCTGGGCGCGCATGGCAAAGATGTCGAGGATGAGGCTTGTGCGGTCGAGAATCTTGACCTTCAGCACGCTCTCGATGTTGCGTAGCTGCTTGGCGCTGAGCTCATCGTCGAAGATAACCATGCCCACTTCGCGCTCGGCGTCCTCTTCGGCTGCTATGAAAGTGCGTATCTCGTCGAGCTTGCCCTTGCCGACGTAGCTCACCTGACTGGGGCCACTGACCCGCTGCGTGAAACGCTTGATGGTCACGGCGCCTGCCGTAGTGGCCAGAAATTCCAGTTCATCGAGGTATTCGGTGGTCCGGCGCTCATCTTGTTGAGGAGTGATGAGCGCTACGAGAATCGCCGTCTCGGCTTTGGCTTCAGTTATTACAAATTCTTTCATCCCTACAGTCTAATGTCTAATAGTATCAGCATTAGACCCTAATATCTGATCTCAAATCTATAATCTTCAATAATCCCTATTTCACCAGAATAACTAGATATTTGCTTGCACTCCAGAACTTCTGAGGGTCGGTGATGCGCAGGATATACTGCCCCTTGGTGTCTTTGGCCAAGACGTAGCTGTTGGCAGGGTGGCTGGTCAGCAACTCGGCGCTCTTGCTGTAGAGCTTGATTTCCTTGTCGATACGCGTGTCTATCTTAGTGAAGTAGTCGCGGTTGAAGTTGCTTGCTTTCAACACGTCGCCGTTCTGCAGAATCTTCTGCTCCTTGAGCTCGGCCTTAGTGCCAAAGACGAACCATGCGGAGTGCAGGTCCTTATCCTGAGCCTGTATCTTCTCTTGCTTCTGTTGGTTGTCGGCCTCGAGGTTACTGACGTTCTCGCTGAGCGAGTTGATCTGGTCGCCTTGCTCCGCTATCTGTATGTCCTTCTCTGCGAGCTGGGCCTGCAGCTCTTGGATGTGCGCATTCTGCTCTTCGAGTTGCGCGGAGAGGTTCTCTATCGTCTTCGTGAGCTTCTCTACGTTTATCGTACTGGCTTTCAGGCGTTGCTTGAGCTGCTCCACCTTCTCGCGGTTCTGCTTGAGCGTCTCTTGTATAAACTGCATGTTTTCGCGAATGACGTCGCGTGAGGAGGCACTCTCCGGGTTGCCGTTGGCCACGGTGATGCGGCCCTCAGCCTCGTTGATGAGGCGAAATCCTTCCTGAATCTCGTTGACCGACCCCATGATTTCATTCAGCTCCACGTCCTTCTCGTCGAGCAGCTGCATGAGCGAGTCGCGCTCCATCTGAGCTTTGTCATTAGTCTTTCCAAATTCGTTGCACGATGCCAGCGCCAATAGGCACAAAGGCACGAAAAAATACTTTTTCATATTGCTTTAGAATTAAAGTGGTTCAATTTGTTTATGATGTTGCTTCGTTGACCTTTTGTTTGAATTTTAGTTTCGTTTATGCTTGTCAGATTAATATTAGCTTTTTGGCCTTGGCCTTCTGCTTCCTGAATATCAGTCGTCTTTGCCGGCGACGACGATGACGAATTCGCCGCGGGGCTCAAGTTCCAGGAAGTGAGTCAACACCTCGGCCAGTGAGCCGCGAATGACTTCTTCGTGGAGCTTCGAGATCTCGCGGCAGACGGCCGCTTGGCGCTCCGCTCCGAAGACCTCAATGAATTGCTGCAGCGCTTTCACGACGCGGTGGGGCGATTCGTAGAACACCATCGTGCGCACTTCGTCGGCCAGCTGTGCGATTCTTGTCTGGCGCCCTTTCTTCTGAGGCAGGAAGCCTTCGAAACAGAAGCGGTCGCACGGCAGGCCCGACGCTACGAGGGCCGGCACAACGGCTGTGGCTCCAGGCAGACAGCTCACCTCGACGCCGGCACGTATGGCTTCGCGGGCAACGAGGAAGCCCGGATCAGAGATGCCGGGCGTGCCAGCATCGCTAACGACGGCTATCGTCTCGCCGGCGAGCAGGAGCTCTACGATGCGTTCCACCGTCTGGTGCTCATTGAACTTGTGGTACGACAGCATAGGCTTCCGGATGTCGAAGTGCTTGAGCAGTTGGCCACTGGTGCGGGTGTCTTCGGCGAGGATGAGATCGGCCTCGCTGAGCACTTTCAGCGCACGCATGGTTATGTCCTCAAGGTTGCCTACGGGCGTGGGTACAAGGTATAACATATGGCAAAGGTACATATTATTTGTGATTCGTGTTTGGGTTTTGCCATTTATTATTTATGTTTTACGTTTTATTTGCATTTTTCGCTGTTTTTCTCTGCTTTTCTTTGGCTGTAAGATAATAAAAGAGTACTTTTGACGCAAAAATAATTTCACAACTGATGAGGAGCGAACGTGATTACAATGGTGAAGTGATGCGCCGTGGGCGCGTCGAGGTGGTCTGTGGCTCTATGTTCTCCGGAAAGACCGAAGAACTGATTCGGCGCATTAAGCGCGCTGTCTTCGCAAAGCAAAAGGTGGAAATTTTCAAGCCCGCCATAGATGTGCGCTACAGCGAAGAGGATGTCGTGAGCCACGAAGGAAAAGCCATTTCCTCGACGCCCGTCGAGAGCGCCGCCAGCATACTGCTCATGGGCTCAGACTGCGACGTACTTGGCATCGACGAGGCACAGTTTTTCGACGACCAGATTGTTGACGTATGCAACGAATTGGCCAGCCGGGGCATACGTGTCATCGTGGCAGGACTGGACCTCGACTTCCGCGGCCAGCCCTTCGGCCCTATGCCTAAGCTCTGCGCCATCGCCGACGAGGTGACGAAGGTGCATGCCATCTGTGTCCGTTGCGGCGCCCTCGCCTACGTAAGCCACCGTATCGTTGCCGGCGAGAAGCAGGTGATGCTGGGCGAGACACATGAGTATGAACCCCTGTGTCGCCAGTGCTACGCCGAGGCCGTAGGGGTATGTTGAGAATCCTTCGCAGAGCGAAGAGCTGAAAGTTGAAAGTTAAAGTTTAAAATTCATAATGTTCAAAGCACCCATCACATTCGACCGCTTCATCCGAGGTGCCCTGGTGGTATTTATCATCGTGTGTATATGCCTGCTGATCAACCGCCTCAGCGGCGTCCTGCTACCTTTCTTCATAGCGTGGCTGTTGGCCTATCTGATAAACCCGCTGGTAAATTTCCTGCAGTATCGCTGCCGCCTGCGCTATCGCACGCTCAGTATCGTGGCGGCCCTTATCCTTGTGCTGGCCGTAGTGACGGGCGTGCTGATGCTCGTCATTCCGCCTGTAATTACGGAGTTCTCGAAGGCCAGCGGACTCTTTGCCAAGTACTCCGAGCGCCTCTTCGGTGACAACGGGCTTGTGCCTTATATCCAAGAGTACCTCAACCAATACAGCGTCAAGAATCAGGAGAGTCTCATAGACCTCGTCAAGCAGAGCGGATTCCTCAATGGCATCCAGTCGCTCCTGGGGCAGATGTGGGGACTGGTTTCTCAGACTTTCGATTTTGCTATCGGCGTGATAGGCTCGCTTATAGTGCTGTTGTACATATTTTTCATTCTACAGGATTATGAGAAACTTAGCACAGGGTGGTATGAGTTCCTGCCTGTGAGCACCCGCCCGTTTGCAGCTCAGCTCATTACTGATGTCGAGCATGGCATGAACAGCTACTTCCGTGGACAGGGGCTTGTGGCGCTGTGCGTAGGCGTCCTCTTCTCCATAGGTTTCCTCATCGTAGGTTTCCCCATGGCCGTGGGTCTCGGGCTGTTCATGGGCTTTCTCAACCTGGTGCCATACCTCCAGACGCTCGGCTTCGTGCCTATGGTGCTGCTGGCGCTGCTCAAGTCGGCTGACACGGGCGAGAACTTCTGGATGATATTCCTGCCTGCTGCGATTGTCGTCGGCATTGTGCAGGCTATTCAGGACCTCGTCCTCGTGCCTAAGATCATGGGCTCGGCCATGGGACTCAAGCCCGCTGTCATCCTGCTCTCGCTCTCCGTGTGGGGCTCGCTCCTGGGATTCATTGGCCTTATCATAGCCCTCCCGCTCACGACGTTGCTCATATCCTACTACCGCCGCTTCGTCATTGGCGGCTCACTTGAGGCGGCAACACCCGCTGATGTCGGTTCTGAGGGCCGCACCGTTGTTGAGATAGCTCCTATGCCTGCCGATGAGATGGCTGTGGAATAAGTGAAAACCCTTGTGCTTTACAAACAAAAATATTGAGCACGTGAAGAAAAAGTGCTGAAAAGTTTGTTCGTTCCCGTAAAATGCATTACCTTTGCAGCCGCAAAATGAGGCACGATCTCATTTCTGTCAAGGGAGATCCGTTAGCTCAGCTGGTAGAGCACAACACTTTTAATGTTGGGGTCTTGGGTTCGAGCCCCAAACGGATCACAAAAATAAAGAGGCCGCGGCCTCTTTTTTTGTGACCGTCAATGGGGCTCGAACCAAAGGTGTCTTTCACCCGCTATGCTCAGAAAACGTCTATCGGAGCCGAGCGAGCCATAAACACCTTAGTATGCCGTCCTACATCTCCGGAATCATATTCATTGTGATTTTGTGTTTTTGTGTTTTTGGCCGTTACTTACATTTTCCCTTACATATGTTCAATCTTACGTGCTTGGGTGTCGTGTAAGTGAATCCTATGCAGTCACTCACATTCATCTAGTCAAAACGAAGTAAAAACAACTTGTTTTAACATGAGTTTGGTAAAAGAAATATGTCTGGGAGATTTCAGGAGTGCGAATTAGTTTGTACCTTTGCAGCTGCGAAACAACGAGTTACGGGCAATCTCTTTGCGAGGCTTATTGCATACAATCTACAGGCAATGAAACCAGAGATGAACATTGAAATCTTTGGCAAAAACATATTAGTTGCATAGAGCAAATCCCCTGCTTACGTTGGATTATGGAGCCAATAGTTTTAGGTGTCCCACCTAGGTGGGACACCTAAAACTATTGGTTGCATCCGCCATTTCAACCGGTTGTGTTGAGCACTTTAACTAGTTGCGTTGAGCGCTTCAACCGGTTGCGTCGAATGTTTCGGCCAGGTGTATTCGCCAAATAAACATTCAAAATTATGGGTGTCCGCTAAACGTACACTTGTGCTTAAACTTACGGCTTTTAGCATTAGACAAGCCCCCATAAGGAGTGTCAACGGCTGTACGAGGAATTAACGATTGCCGAAAGCACCAATGATTTTAGCGGACACCTATGATTTTAAATCCAACCTCATTTTGGATAAAAGGCCCTTTTTGAGGGTTTATCTGTCACCAAAAGGGGTATCTGTCACCCATCTGTCACCGCCTACTCGTAAGATAATCAGCGCCTTGCAAGCGCGGTGACAGCGTGACAGATAATTTCGGCAAATTTATGTAGAAAATAATCCGCAACACCTGTTTATGGGCAATGCGGACGATGATTATTGCGCTCCTGAGTTTTAGCGGACAGCAATAATGCCGAATTAACGTAAGTGGCGGGAAAAAACAAAATTATTTTTGGCAATAATATAATGTCGTAGTTGACTCAGATAGTGCCGAGTTCGGTTCGAAAGGACGGACGCTTAATCTAATTCATCTCGCCTTGTTCTTCTTCAAAGAATTGGTTGAAGAGGTTGCGGATGAGGCTTTCGTCTAGCATCATCTGGCGTAGTTGTTCGAGGCGTCGGGCATTGGGCGAGTCGGGAAACCAGAGGCGTAGATAGCCTTCGGGCCCGTATTTTTCGTGCAGGTGGGCGAGAGTGCGTCGGTAGTGCTCCTCGGGGCTTAGTTCGGGGTAGTGCTGGAGTCCGAACTGCACGGTGCGGCGTATGATGGTGTTTGGGTCTATGAAGCGGTCGGCTTCGGCTACGATGCGTCCGTAGATGCTGCGGGGCTGGTGGTCGGCAGAGGCGCGGTGGTCTTCGGCGGCTTGGGCTATGGTGGTAATCTCGTCCTCGCAGAACCAACGTCGCAGCTGGGTGTCCGTAGCTATGATTTGTGCAGAGATTTCGTGGTGGTGCTCGCGCCCTTCGCAAAGGCCGGTGTCGTGGTAAGCGGCAACGGTGTAGGCGATGTCGGTCCTGACGTTGAGTTGGCGCGCGAGCTCGAGGCTCTGGCTGATGACCATCTGGACGTGGTCGCGTCGGTGAGCTTTGTCGAAGTGGTCGTAGCGGGGTATGATGTTGGCTTCGACGTAGCGCATGAGCTCGGGTGGAATGTTATTTTGCTGTGGCATAACGTTGTGGCGGCAGGATGTTGATGTAGCGTATCCAGCCTATCATGAAGGCGTGGTTGTAGGCGTGTCGACGGAGGCTGTTGACATCGCTTTGCCGCACATCGATGATGTAGCCGAGACGCATGGTGGTATGGCGCAGTGGCAGATCGAGCGTGAGGCGGTTGGTGAGTGATGGCGCGTTGAAGGGGTGTATGGCGCGTATGTTGTGGTCGGAGCTCTCGAGTTCGAAGATTTCGTAGTAGCTCTGGCCATAGGCCGGCGTAAACATGGCCCCGATGAGGGGTATGTCAAGTTGGTCGCGGAGGCTGATGGGCATTCGGCGGAGGCGGAAGGTGTAGCCCGCCACTACGGAGGCTGCCAGGTTTGCCGAGAGGTAAGCTTGGGCTGGGTTATTGCCGTTGCGGGTGTTGTAGAGCCCGCCTATGTCGGTGGTGAGCTGCGGGCCTGCCATGAGCGTGAATCGTGAGTAACCATCTTGGGGGAGTGTGCCTGATGGCGTGCCGAGGAAGCGGTAGTGCAAGCTGGCGGCGTATCCGATATTGCCGCCGAGGTAGGTGGCTTTGTCTGACGCGGGCTGGGAGGTGGATATGTCGAGTTGCAGGGTGCTTTGGAACTGGACGCGTCTGGCCATGAGCCTCAGCGGACGCTCGGTCTCGTTTATGTAGCTGAACTGTGTGCCTCGGTATTCCAAGGGCGACAGATAGGTGTCGAGCTGACGTACGCGTCCGATGGCAAAGAGGTTGGAGTGGGCCACTGGCGCCTGGGCAACTGCCGTGGCGCTGCAGAGGCTGAGCCATAGTATGGCGGTGAGGTGTTTCATCAGTCGAAGAGGCTTAGCTGACCTGAATTTGGGTCGAGGGTGGGCGATGGGGTGTCTGGTTCGGACTTGGCAGCGGGTGAACGGCTGCCTGCGGAACGCTCGGAGGGAGAGTCGGAGGCCGATGAAGGAACGGTGGCGGGGTTAGGGGAAGCGGCATGCTCTGCAACGGATTCGCTTACGCCTTCGTCGTTCTGCTCGCCTTCG
>CAJOLI010000023.1 GCA_905235285.1 uncultured Bacteroidaceae bacterium | reverse complement strand
CCCCTAAAGGGAAGGACTTCTGCAGCTGTACCCCCCTTCCCTTTAGGGGAGGGGTCGGGGGAGAGGCTCTTGGGGGAGGGGTCGGGGGAGAGGCCGCTGGAGGAGAGGCTTTTTCCCCCCTGCATCTTCCTCGACCAGAAGTCCCTCCTGTGGAGCCTCAAGAAATCCGTGGGCGACACGCTTATCTATCAGAACGACCATGGCCAGCCGGTGCCCGTCGTCATCGCAGGCAGCTATCCTACAGGCATCTTCCATGGCAACGCAATCATGTCCATCACGGATTTCCGCCGCCTCTGGCCCAGGGAGAGCGGGGTGGAAGTGCTGCTGCTGAAGTCCTCCCGCCCCGACGAGGCCGTCGCCATTCTTTCCACAGCCTTGAGCCAGTACGGCCTCAATGTGCAGAGCGTGGCCGAGCGCATCTCTATGTTCTTTGAGGTCACAGAGACCTATCTCGTCATCTTCCTCGCGCTCGGCGGCCTCGGCATGCTGCTGGGCATCTTCAGCCTCGTCATCATCGTGCGCAAGAACCTCACCGCACAGTCCGCCGCCATTCGCCAGCTCCGCTCCATGGGCTTCTCCGACCGCTCTATAGGCCGTATGCTGCTGCGCGAGAACCTCCTCGTCCCCCTCTACGCCTTAGCCGTAGGTGCCACGGGGGCCGTCATAAGCATCAGTGCTAACATCGGCGGTGCCGGATGCTCTACGTTCCTCATGGCAGCCTTCGTGCTCGCAGCCCTCTGCCTGGCCTTATTCCTTGGTATAAAGTCTATTATAAGTCAATTCCTAAGGGGCCTCTCCCCCGACCCCTCCCCCAAAGGGAGGGGGGAAGCCTCCCCACAAGCCCCCCAAGAGAAGGGAAGGACTTCTGCAGCGGTACCCCCCTCCCCCAAGGGGAGGGGTCGGGGGAGAGGCTGTTTTTTCCTCTTCCTCTTTCCTCTCTTCTCTTCACATAACAGCTGTGTTGCCCAGCCCGTCACCTTCCGTGGGGAAAACCATTGCGGTATCTTCGCCGCCGAGAAGAACCTCCTGAAAGAGTGGCCTGCCCAGGGGCCTCGCAAACTCTGGGTAGCCGACGATGCCGGCAAGGGCAACTCCAGCGCCCTCGTGAGCCGAGGACGCATTTATACAGCCGGCCTCACCGACGACGAGCTCGGCGAGCAGCTCACCTGCTACAAGCTCGACGGCACCAAGGAGTGGCAAGTGACCTATGGACATGCCTGGAGGAAGGCCTATTGCGAGACACGCTCCTCGCCCGTCATCGATGCAGACCGCATCTACATGGTCAGCAACACCGGAGAGCTGGTATGTCTCAACCGTGCCGACGGCAAGGTGCTGTGGGCTCTCGACTATTGGAACAAATACGACATCAGCCCCAACGACCAGGGCATCTGCGAACATCCCCTCATCGATGCCGACAAAGTCATCATCACCACCTGTGGCAGGGAAATCTGCATGGCAGCCTTCAACAAGTTCACGGGGGAAGTCCTGTGGGAGACCAAAGGCTTCGGCGACAAAGCCACCTACTGCCCCTCGCGCATCATCGAATGGAAGGGCCATCGTCAGGTGATAGGCGCCACAGAGGCCCACGTCTTTGGCGTCGACCCCGAGACGGGCAAGATGATCTGGAGCGACGACCAATGGACACCGAAGCCCGAGGACAAGAAATGGCTCAACGCCATGATCAACAGCCCCGTCTTCTACCGTGGCCGTCTGCTCGTCAGCCTCGGCGACACCCACGGATGCACGCTCTACCAGATGGCCGATGACCTCTCTGCCGTCAAGCTCCTCTGGAAGAACCCCGAGCTCGACTTCTACATGGGCGGAATGATAGAAGTCGGCGGCGTCGTCTATGGCAGCACCGGCGACAAACACAAATGGGCTGCCGTCGATCTCGAGAGCGGCAAGGTACTCTACCACCAACCCTGGGCCGGAGGCAAGGGGCGCGGCGCCCTCATCATGGCCGACGGCATGTTCTACATGTTCGACGAGCGCCGAGGCACCATGGGGCTCGCACGCATCAACCCCGAGAAGCTCGACCTCGTCAGCGAGTTCCGCATCACCGACGGCTCCGGAGCCTGCTTCGCACATCCCTCCATCTACGATGGCGTCCTCTACGTTCGCCACGGCTCTGCACTCATAGCCTACGACATCAGAAAACAGCCTCTCCCCCAGCGGCCTTAAACTGTAAACTGTAAACTATCATTTCCAAAAACCATTAAACAAGAAACGAAGTATGAAAAAGAAACTCTTCACCGCCCTCCTCGCTGCTGTCAGCACGGCAGCCCTCGCACAAGTAACCCCCTACGGCTGGCGTGGACCGCAACACAGCGGCTACTACCCCGACAAAGGACTCCTCGACCAGTGGCCTGCCACAGGGCCGCAGCTCGTCTTCGAGACCAACGACGCAGGCAAAGGCTATTCATCGCCCGTCGTCGTCGGCGACAGGATATTCCTCACCGGCATGAACGACGACCAGACCCAGGAAGTCCTCAACTGCTACGACCTCAAGGGCAAGAAACTCTACACCGCCGCCTACGGCAACCCCTGGCAACAGTCGTACCCCGAGACGCGCACCACACCCGCCATCATGGACGGCAAAGTCTATGTCATCAGCGGAATGGGAGAAATAGTATGCCTCAACGCCGCCGACGGCAAGATCCTCTGGAAAGTCGACGGAGGCACCAAGTACGAGCGCAAGACCGGCAACTGGGGAACGTCAGAGTGCCCCCTCGTCTACGACGACAAGGTCATCTACACCCCCTGCGGAGACCAGACTACCATGGTAGCCCTCAACCGCCACACAGGCGAGGAAGTGTGGAAGACACGCCCCTTGGGCGAGAAGTCGGGCTACGTCTCACCTATCATGATAGAGTACAAAGGCAAGCGACAGATCGTAGGCTCTACCAGCCTCAACGCCTTCGGCGTCAACCCCGAGACGGGCGAGATACAGTGGACCTTCGACAACTGGGGACCCCGCTACACCGGCAAGCAGTCGCGATGGGAGAACATAGCCCCCAACTCAGCCCTCTACAGCGACGGCAAGATATTCTTCTGCCACGGCTACGACATCAACGGCTTCCAGCTCAAGCTCGCCGACGACCTCAACGCCGTAAGCGTCACCTGGCGCACAGAGACGCTCGACACCCACCACGGCGGCTACGTCCTCGTAGGAGGCAAGATCTACGGCTCCAACTGGATCAACAACAACGACGGCGCATGGTGCTGCATCGACTGGGAGACAGGCCAGACCGACTACGAAGAGAAATGGACCGGCGGCGCAGGCAAGGGCTCCGTCATCGCTGCTGACGACAAGCTCTTCATCTACGACGAGCGCCGGGGATTCGTAGGCCTCGTAAACGCCAACCCCGAGAAGTTCGACGTCGTAAGCAAGTTCCGCGTTGAACAGGGCAGCGGACCGTATTGGGCACACATGCATATCAACAAAGGCATCCTCTACCTGCGCCACGGAGAATACTTCGCAGCATACAAGATACGCTGACGCCCTGCAACACCGCACCTTCCCACCTTCGCGCATCATCGCAGCGAACTGACCCCCTGACCGCAAACCAACGCATCCCCGACTCCCTCGTCTGCTGCAGTGAAACCGAAATACTTATCGGGGCAAAGGACGTGGGCAGGCGGGGCTGTTTGCATTCCATAAGTTCCATTGTTACATCAGAACTGGTTGAGGCGGCTTGTGTCGATGTTGGTGGCTACGCCTCCGCGCTCGACCTCTACCTTGTCGGCTGTGCCGCTGAAATTGATCCTCGAGGCACCATCGCAGTTAGCTTTGACGCCTTGGCAGTCAAGTCGTGCTTCGAGCTTCGAGGCTCCTGTGCAGGCAGCACGCAGGGCCTCGCCCTTAAAGGTGACGTCACCCTTGCTGGCACCGGCAAAGCCTATATCCAGAGATTTGCAGTCGGCAACTGACAACGTAAGTTTAGAAGCCCCATTGGCGCTCATCGAAGCCTTTTCTTTGACATAGAAGGCGGACATGGAAAGCTTGCTGGCACCAGACAGTTCGGTATAGGCAGAACCTGTTGTTACATGCTGGATTTCAACCTTGCTGGAACCTTTGACTTTGGCATCAAATCGCTTGCATAAGGCTTTCCCTAAACGAAGTTCTGAACAACCTTCGACGGACACCGAAAACGTGGGACAGTCGACGCCTTCGGCTTTAAACTTAGAGACACCATTAAGGCTTACCTGCATATAATCGGATGTCATACTTGTCGTCTGGAATGTCGAGACGCCATAGAGTAAGATATTTTTCAGACACGGTGCCGTCAGTTGCAGAATGAAGTTGTGCTGTCCGTCGGGCTTGTCCTTCTGTTTGAGGTTGTCGAGCACCTTTGTTTTCTTGGCTCTGACCGATAGCCTGCCGCCCGTTGCGTTGACCTCCATCTTGTCGAGCAGGTCCTTGCGCCCCGTCAGCTTGACGCTGTAAGTCTCGCCTTGTGTGTAAACCACCTTCACGATGTTGTTGACTTCGAGGATGGTGAAGTCGCGGAGATTGTATGTGCGGGTGACGAAAGAGGTTCCCGCAAATGCTTCAACGCCCACGATTGTGCTCAACAGGAGCATGAAGAAACGAATCTTTTTCATAAGTTTGTTTTTATTTTTTAGTTTTTATCTTTATCACGATTGTCACTTTGCCGTCGCGCGCATTCATTGCCCGGTCACCTGTGTACTGAAGCATATAGATGCGGTTCTGCGCCTCGCCCTCCACATTCAGTAACAGCGTGTGGCAGTTGCCGTCCTCCACTTTGTGGGTGAAGCGTCCCGTGCGGCTCTCGGCCTCGAAGTGGTCCTGGCAGGAGTTTATGTCGATACCTCGCGACAGCTCACGCACCTTCACCACGCGGATGACTTCGCGCGTCTGTGGGTCACGCTCCACGACGCTGGTGAACTTGCTCTGCCCGTGGGTGTTCTCGCTGTTCACAAAGCGGTCGATGCTGTTCTCCTTGCGCGAAGTGCCGCTCTGTGCTGCTGCCGTGACGGTCAGCAGCAACATGGATAACAGTATAAAAAGTTTCCGTCTCATATACCCTTTTTCTTATTATTCTATTTTTTATTATTCTCGGCTCAGGAGTTCTGCCTGGTCGGCCATGCTCAGGGCCTCGCTGATGTCAGCTTTGATGTCTCTGAGATCATCCGAACGTTGTCCGTTCTCTATCACATAGCTGCCTTCGTAGATGGCCAGCGAACGGGAATCCTTCAGGCGCGGAACGAGGATGAAGAGGCCAGCAATGAGGATGGCGGCGATGGAAAGTGAGAAGGGAAGTAACCTTGATTCTTCATTCCGAGCAAAGCGAGATTCGTTATTCTTCACTCTATTCATCACCTTTTCCGTCAGCCCTTCGGGCATACGGATGCGGCTCTGCTCGCGTTGGAGTGCCAATCGCAGAGTTGCATCGGGGTGGCTATCGTTCTTGCTCATGTTCCAGTTGTTTAATCAGTAAATACAAACGTTTTCTCACTCGGTGCAGGCGCGTTGTCACGTTGGATACCGTTGTGCCAAGGATGAAGGCAATCTCGCGCGTCGTGCGGTCTTCGACGTAGAACAGTGTCACAGCTGTGCGGTCTTCTGGCGAGAGTCGCTTGAGGGCTTGCTCCAGGAGGGCGATGCGTTCCTCTGTGGCCTCTGAAAGGTCGCTGTCAGCCATCTCGTCCGTCACGCTGTCCAGCAACCGCTCGTCTATCGGCAGTGTCACCGTCCTTCTTCGGCGCAGATGCATCAGTGCGACGTTGTAGGCGATGCGGTAGAGCCAGGTGGCAAAGTCGGCTTCAGCGCGGAAGTCAGCCAGATGCGTATAGGCTTGCACGAAAGCGTCTTGCGTCAGTTCTTCAGCCTCTGCTTCGATGCCAACCAGTCGCACCACGAGCCCATAGACCTTGGCCCCATAGCGTTCCAGCAGTTCGGCATAGGCATCGGTCTCGCCGCCGAGCACACGCTGGATGAGTTTTGCATCGTCTTTTCTTGCCATTCTATCCTTTTGATGCACTTCTGCAGGAATTGTCACACGCAAAAGTATAAAAAATGAGAGAATACGATATTGAGAGTGTTTCTTTGTCTCTCATACACCTTTTATAACACATGAATCGCGATTAACTAAACCCTCGCGACCGAAAAAGTTGGGCTTTGCGTTGCAAAAGTACCCTTTTATCGTCATAAGTATGGAACTTTAACTAAAAAAACTCCACCGCGTCATCACGACGCAGTGGAGTTGATGCCTATAGGTCTTTCGATAATTAACTGCTTTATTGAAATCAAGTAATCATTCATTAAAATGCACCTTTTCTCGCCATGCTAAAACTCAAGCAAGCTTGGCTTTGGTCATTTGGCTTCGCTCGGCTCGAAGAGACGCTTGACCCTTCAAGAACGAAAAGGTTGGATTTCATCCGACCTTTCCTCGCCATGGCAGAATTGAAGCGAGCTTCATTCTGCTCATCGGGCTTAACGAAAAGGTTCTTTTTTCTTAGGCTGTTTGTTGAAGCGCCAGACGGCGTGGAGGAGGAAATATCGGGGCATAACGTTGGTGTAGGTCTCGGTGCGCCCTTGGGCGTTCATCGTGCGGGTGACGTTTGAGAGTTGTCCGAGGATGTCAAAGCCGTCGAGGAGCACAAGGAACTTACCTTTGAAGAAGGGGCGCGAGAGGCGGGCGTTCCAGACGAAGTCGTTGGTGTTCAGCGCTGCATCTGCATAGCCCGTGCGGGTGTAGAGGTTGAGGTCGGTCGAGAGGTCCAGCTTCCACGGTAGCTTCAGGATGGCAGAGAGGGAGGTGCGACACGTGAAGGCGTCGAAGTTCGGCCTCTCCCCCCGCCCTCCCCCGAGAGGGAGGGAGCTGCGGTCGCTGGTGAGGCGGTCCCACACGGGTTGGCACGTCAGCTCGAAGTGTTGCTTGCCGATGTCGGCCTTGAAGGAGGGCGAGAAGGAGAGGGAGAGGCGGTGAACCGTGGAACGCTCCCCTCCCGTGATGTCCACGCTCTGGATGAGGGTGAGGTGCAAGGGCAGGTCGAGGCCCACCTTCTGAGCGGTGCCGAAGTTGCGATAGAAGGCGTAGCCGCCGTCGGACGTGTAGTTGCCATTGACATTCTCGGGGCGGTAGGTGCGTGCGCCCGTCTTTGTGTCGTAGGTGTAGCCCATGGCCACGGCATTGAAGGTCTGGCGATGGTGCCATTCCCATCGTTGGAAGCCCTGCTTGGTTCTATAGGCGAAGTAGGCACCGAAGTCGGGAGTGGTGCTTTTGCGCAGGCGGGTGTTTCCGAGGCGGATGTTCATCGGGTCGGCGTCATCGCGCAGGTCGATGCGATGCTCCAACTCGGGCAGTTCCTCGTGGATGCCCATGGTGACGCCGAGCTGATGGCCACCCTTGAAGTCGAGGAAGGTGTTATCGTCCAGGTTGAAGGTGACGGCGGTGCGATGTAGGGTAGTGTCGATGCGGCCGCGCAGGTAGTCGAGTCCCTGTTGGTGCACGGTGATGTCGCCGTTGAGGAGCGTCCAGATTTGGCCGTAGGAGGCTTTGTTGAACTTGTAGCCGAGGTTGATGTCCAGCTTGTGGAGGTTCTCGCGGGAGTGGCTGTCAAAGCTGTTTGCGCGGTCCATCACCTGCTGGTACTCAGTTAGGGAAGGTAAGGCCCCCTGTAGCCCCCCAGCGTGGGGCGTTTGGAGGTAGCCTGCCTGTTCATCCCCCACCGGGGGATTATAGGGGGCCTCCAATAGATACAGCGTCGAGCGGTGGTGCTGCCATGTGTGTTCAAATCTGTAGGTGGCGTGGATTGAACGCCAGCCTTCGCCGAGGGGGATGTTGTAGCCGACGTTGAAGTAGGCCTTACCGTCGCGCGTCGGGTGGTTGTCGCGGAAGTGGTTGAAGGAGGAAGAAGACTCCGGAGAGTCTGGAATTATAACTTCTTGCTTGTCGAAAAGCTTTTCCTCCCGCCCGATAAGGTTGATGCCGGCACCGAGGCGTAGGTTCTCGTTGGTGTGCGGAATCTTGATGGTAGCTCCGGTATGGAGGGTGCCGTCCCAGGTGTGACCACGGCCAGAGCCCTGCCGCAAGATGCGGTTGACGAGGGTGTCGCGTAGGTTGATGCGTGAGGCATTGGGGCTGAAGAGGTCGTTGAGGAGCTGGCGGCTGACATCGGCCACGGGAGCGTTGAAGGTGGCGGAGGCAAGGTCGGAGCTGTTGTTGAAGTGGTGGTAGTTCAGGCTGGGATCGATGTGCCAGCGCACGTTCTTGAAGTTGCGGTAGAAACTCAACCAGCCTCCAATACGCAGGTCCTCGCCCGTGCGGCTCGTGAAGCTGTGGTCGTAGGTGTCGCCTGAGGATAGGTAATTCTGCCGCACGGTGCGCGTTGCACCTTCCGTCCGTTGGTGATTGATGGAAACGTTGCCCGAGGTCTCCCATCGCTGGTTGCGGTCGCTGACGAAGCCGCCAATGTCGGCGCGCTCGGTGCGTCGCAGGTCGTTGGTCTGACCGCGTTGCCAGTTGTCGCTCTCGCCGGGTTTGGTATCGTCGTCAAGGTTGTTGGCATTGGCTACTATGGCGATGCGCGAGAAGTCTGAGTGGCGCATGGCGAACAAGCGGCCAAGGTAGCGGTCTTCTGTTCCACCTCCAGCTTCCACATTCACCAACCATCCCACCATGAACTCCTTCTTCAGGCGCACATCGATGACATGGCGCTGCGAGTGCTCGTCCTTGATTCCTAACCATTCGTTTTCGGCTGTCTGTTTGTCGTAGATGGCAATGTCTTTGACGGTGTAGGCGGGCAGGTTCTCCAGCATCAGCTTGCGGTCATGGCGGAAAAACTCCTTGCCGTTGAGCAGCAGGTCGTCCACGAACTTGCCTTCGTGGTAGATGCGTCCGTCCGACTTCATCTCCACGCCCGGCAGCTGTTTGATGAGGGCATCGAGCATGGAGCCTTCGGCCAGGATGAAGGCGTCGGCGTTGTAGATGATGGTGTCGCCTTTGTAGTAGAACTTTACCTTCGATGCCGTGATGGTAACTTCCTTCATCGTGCTGGCCTGCGGTGCCAAGTAGAAAGGAGGGAGGCTGCGTTCGTGCTCGCGCCGACCGACTTTGTCAATGGTGTACTCCACATAGGTGGTTTGGAACCCCATGTGGCTGATGCGGAAGAGGTATTTGGCGGGCATGGCCGGAACAGAGAACCCGAACTCGCTGGTCTCCCATGAGAAACTTTCGGCATACCACTTCTGGTAGGCTTCCTTCTGCTCGATGACGGTGCTGTCGGGGTGCATCAGCACCACCGTGGCACCAATCAGGTCTTTGTGGGCGCGAATGTCCTGAACCACGCCTTTCAGCCACAGCTTGCGTTCCACCTTCATCCCCTCGTGCTGCACGTAGATGTGATTGCCATGCACCTTCACTTTCACGGGCAGACGCCTGCATGCCCGCATGACAGCCTTAACTGCGTCCAGCCCATCAGTCTCTGTGGTCGGAGCCTTCAGCTCTTCCAGGCCATCGGAGATGATGTCGATGGTGTATTCTGACTGGGACTGTTCTATGTTGCGGAGAACCGTGAGAAGTGAGTCGGACTCTTGTGCAGACAGGGAACTCGTCAATGCGCACGTATATATAATAAGGTATATGATCCGTTTCATAGTTCGCCCTCCTCGTCGTTAGTGATTTCAACGAAGATGGTATCTCCCTGCAAGGTCAGGTGCAGGCCGTCAAACATATTGAGGTGGTCGATGAAGGCGGCGAGGGAGTCCTCTGGATTCCAGGTGGTAATGAACTTCATGCCCATGGCCGCCGAGTCGCGGAAGCAGACCTCGCAGTTGTAGTGAGTGGCCACGACGGTGAGGATGCTGTCGAGGGGGAGGTTGGAGAAGGAGAGGATGGAAGCGGACTCTCCCCCCGCCCTCCCTGTTAGGGAGGGAGCGGATACCTTTGTGGGCTGGGGTGGCTCTGTCGTTTGGTTGAAGCGTAAAAGAGGGACAAATGCCCATGCCAGGCCGCCGAGGAAGGCGGCGGCGAGGAAGATGGCGGCGATGCGGTGAAGGGAAGACCAAGCCCTCTCGGACTCTCCCCCCGCCCTCCCTGTTAGGGAGGGAGCAGATACCTTTGAGGGCAGATAACTTTCATCCAGTCTAATACATTCTGCTCCCTCCCTAACAGGGAGGGCGTGGGGAGAGTCTTTCACTCCCTTATTAATATACGCTCCGCGCAGCCGCACCATCACGTCGTAGTGCTTGCGCATCTCCTCGTCGGCCAGCAGGTCGCTGATCTGCTGCTCGGTATAGCGTTCGGGGTGCTCGATCATGTCGAGCAGGATTTCCAGTTTATCCATAGTCGGGTAAGGGGTTAAGGGTTGAAGCGTGCTTTGAGTCGGCGAATGCCCTGCGCCAGATGCTTGTAGACAGCCGCCTCGCTGATGCCCAGCTGCCCGGCAATCTCGCGGTAGCTCTTCTGGTCGCGGAACCGCAGTTGCATTACCTCGCGTGTCTGCGGCGTCAGCTCCGTCTCGATGAATGCGAGTATCGCGTCCGTCTCGTCATCCGTCTCGTCCGTTGGCTGCTCCTCGTTCACGTCCTCGCCGATGGGCAACAACCTGTGCACCCGCTCCGACAGGCGCTTGTGGCGCAGCAGGTTCAGGCAGCGGTTGCGCACGGCAGCGAACAGGTAGGCGTGGCTCTCGGCACGCTGTTCCTCAGCCAGACGGGCAAAGACATCGCTCACCACGTCGCGGCTCTCTTCCTCGTCGCCCAATAGGCGCAGGGACAGCCGGAGCAGTGCCTCGCGGTGCTGTTCGTAGAGTCGTTTGATGTCAGGGTTAACATTCATTCGCTGGGTCACTTTTTACTTATAAGACACTCGAATGTTTGTTTTCCCAACCCCTTTCCCGTAGTTTTTCAAGTAAATTCAAAGGAGGCAAGCCAACGACTGCAATAGGGCGTAAATGAACATGTTGGCGGCCGTCTGGCCAAGCACCTGATTGAGCTGACGTCCGCTGTGCAGGCGCTTCATCTTCAACCATGTGCGCACGTGGGGGATGAGGTAGAGTAGCGGCAGAAACGTCGTCCACCGTGTGCGCACAGGGGGCGTCAGCAGGACTGCCGCTATGCCTATTCCGAGATACAGCCACTCGGCAAACGTGCCACCGAGAAGGACTACGATGGTTCGCTTGCCAACAATGCGGTCCTGCTCGCGGTCGCGGTAGTTGTTGACCACGAGCAGGCTGTCCGTGGCGAGCCCCATGCCGATAGAGTGTAGCAGGACGGCAGGTGTCACTGTGCCCGTCTGGATGAAGTAAGTGGCGCAGACGGGTACTATGCCGAAGAACACCAGCACCAGCGCATCGCCCAGACCATGGCTGGCAAAAAGCGTGGTATAGAGGAAACAGAAGATCACGCAGGCCACGCCGATTGCTACTAACCACCAGCCTCCCCACAGCACCAGGGGCAGCCCCGTGATGCATGCCAGGGTGGTGGTGAGGCTTATTCCCCGGCGCATTGCCTGCGGCGTAATCCATCCCTCGCTGCAGGCGCGAGGCGGTCCCAGACGCGTGGCGCGGTCGTCGTGCCCCTTGCGGAAGTCGAAGTAGTCGTTCACGAAGTTGGCATCGACCTGCATCAGCAGGGCAAAGAACAGGCATAGCAGGGCTGGCGTCCATAAGAAGCCGCTCTGCTCTGGTCCTACGGATGGAAAGGCCTGAGGGGGGGTGCCAAGGTCGCTCCAGGCTGCACTCAAGGCCACCATCACCGGTGCCATGGCTCCCGTCAGTGTCGTGGGCCTGGCTGCTAACCACCATGCCCGCAGGCTGTTGGGCTGGATCCGTTCTGATATCCCGCTGTTCATCGTGTCGTCATTTTTCTTGCAAGATTAGGCTTTTCCTTTTGTTGGATTTCATCCGACCTTTCCTCGCCATGGCAGAATTGAAGCGAGCTTCATTCTGCTCATTTGGCTTAATGAAAACGTTCCCACATTCTACGCCCCACGTCTGTGCACGATTTTGCTAATCCCAGAGGGGCGTCAGTCATGTGTCTCGGTGATGGTTGAGAAGGTGGTGTTGGTGCCGTGATTGTCGCAGATGAGGTAGACTGAGAGCTCTGGGTGGCGTGCGAGGATGGCGCGTGCGCTGTCGAGCCCAACGACCATGAATGAGGTGGCGAAGGCATCGGCGACGGCGCAGGTGGGTGCTACGACGGTGGCCGAGAGGATAGAGTGCTGCACGGGGTAGCCTGTGGAGGGGTCTATGGTGTGTGCTACGCGTCGCCCGTCGTCGGTGGTGTAGTAGTTGCGGTAGTTGCCGCTGGTGGCCATGGCGCAGTCGGTAAGGGTGAGCACTGTGGCGAGTTCAGAGGAGGTGCTCTCGGGGTCGTCCACTGGGCGGTTGATGCCTACGCGCCATTGTTCGCCTTTGGGGTTTACTCCGCTGACGACGACTTCGCCCCCTATCTCTACCATATAATTATTAATCCCGCGCGCGCGAAGATAGCTTGCTACGACATCGACTCCGAAGCCTTTGGCTATGGCGGAGCAGTCGAGGATGGTGCGCGGGTCGTCGCGCTGGAGGGTGCCGTCGTCGCAGAGTCTGACGTGCTGCCATCCGACGAGGGCGCGGAGGCTGTCGACGGCGGCGCTGTCGGGCAGCGTGCCGCTCTTGAAGCCGAAGCCCCAGGCATTAACGAGCGGAGCCACGGTGATGTCGAAAGCTCCGCCGGTGGCTTCAGACACTTGCTGCGCGAGGCGGAAGACGATGCGGAAGAGCGAGTCGGTCTGGGCGCTTTGGCCGCTATTGATGCGGCTGATGGTGCTGGCAGGGTTGAACATCGAGAGGCTGTGGTCGACTGCTTTGAGCCTGGCTTCGATGCTGTCCTTGAGCGAAAGCTTGGCTTGATATGTGATGTGGTAGAAGGTGCCGAAGACGGTGCCCTCGTCCCTCTGGTAGGGTGCGGGGGCGTTTTGTCTTGTTATGATGACGTACGAGGCTATGGCGAATATGGCGAGCACGGGTAGGTGCCAGCGTCGCCATTGCGAGGGAGGGGTGTCGGCGGGCGTGAGGGGCTCGAACTTCTGTTCGGAATCTATGGGGTTGAGGGGATCGGTCATGGGGTGGGTAGTTTACAGTTTACAGTTTACAGTTTAAGGCCTCTCCTAAATCCTCCCCTAAAGGGAAGGACTTCTGCAGCGGTACTCCCCTTCCCTTCAGGGGAGGGGCTGGGGGAGAGGCTCCTAAAGGGAAGGACTTCTGCAGCGGTACTCCCCTTCCCTTGGGGGCTTGTGGGGAGGCTTCCCCCCTTCCCTTTAGGGGAGGGGTCGGGGGAGAGGCTGCTGGAGGGCTGCTTAGATATCAAAGAGGAGCTTGAACGAGCCACCCCAGACGGTGCTGCTGCCTGTCTTGCCGTAGCCTGGGATGTACCATGGCTCGCCTATGGGCGAGTGTTTCTGGCTGAGCTTGGCTTTTAGGCGTATGTCCCATCCGATGTGTATGATGGTCCAGAGTCTTGTCTCAAGGCTGACGACGACTTCTGCCCAGTGGCAGTGTCCGTCGATGTCGTGGAGCTGGAAGGGCTGTGAGCTGCCCCAAACGGGGTCGTTGAGAGGTTCTGCGGCTTCGAGGTCGTAGGAGTATTTGGCGAAACCGTAGCGGAGGCCGGCCATCAGGCGGTTGCCGTTGTGCCGCTTCGAGAAGTTATAGTCGGCTCCGACACGGAAGTAGGGTGCCCGCACCTTGAAGCGGTTGTCTATATCGCGCCCTTCGTGGTCTGCCTCGCCTATACCGAGTTCGGCGATGGGGAAGTAGCGGTCGAGGATGTTGATGCGCCCGAGCACCTCCATGTGTCGCCAGTCGGAGCCGAGGGCTTTCATGGCGAAGCCGACGAAGTCGGCACCTATGGCCGCTCCGTTGATGAAATGGATTTTCTTCTCGCCCTTGCCTTTCGCTTTGGCAATGACATCGCTGACGACATCACCCACGGTGAGGGTGGTGTCGGACTCCACGGTGCCCTCGTTTTCCTGTCCTTTGACGTCCTGCGCTTTAGCAGCCGCGAGCTGACCGATGAGCACGAGCAGCAAGCAAGCGAATCTATTCGTCAGTAGCTTCTTCATCGTCTTCATTGCTGTCTTGGCTTGTGCGGAAATAGATTTGAATGTTCTCGAGCCCGTCGTAGTTGACTTCGGGATTGCTGATGACTAAGGTGTCGATGAGGTTGTGTGTGAATTGCACGTCGGTGATTGTGTGCCAGACGTGAACGGCACACGAGGGGTCGTCCCAGTGGGGCTGGTTGCGCTTGGTAACCCAGACGGTGTCGCGGCCTTGTCGGGCTTGCTTGTCGGTGAACAACAGTTCGAGCGCGTCGGCCTCGTTGTAGTAGCTTACGGGCAGCTGCATATTGCTGACGTTCACAAGCTTGTTGGCGAGGACGGAATCGATGTCTATGGCCCTGACCGTCAAGGTATCGCCCAGGCTCACGGACCGACCTGTGATGAGCTCTCCGGCCTCGTCGCGGTCGGCGGCATAGAAGCCATAGATGCTCTCGACGGTATTGTTGAGGGGGCACGAGAAGTTGTCGCAAGAGAGGAAATTGAATATTGAATATTGAAATATTGAAATATTCAAGGCTGCAATAAGCAGTCTTTTTAATGCACTATTTCTCTTTCCTTTATTCATCTTCTGTTCCGTCATTTTTATTGCTCGAGTATAGCCAGCTTCATAATTGCTGGTTGCCAAATGTAATCAGGAATAAGAGGATTCCTGCCATTCTCCATTTAGCATCTTACAGTCAGATTTCCTCCCTTATCTGATAGGAGTTGCGCTGCTCGGAGTTGCGACTGATGAGGTCGCCGAGGAAGCCTGCGACGAAGAGCTGAGTGCCAAGGAGCATCATCGTCAGTGCGATATAGAAGTATGGCGAGTCGGTGACGAGTCGCGCGGGAATGCCTTTAGCGAGAGCGTAGAGCTTGCTTGCGCCCACGACGATGACGGCGATGAAGCCGATGATGAACATCAGCGAGCCCCAGAGTCCGAAGACGTGCATGGGCTTTTGGCCGAACTTGCTCAAGAACCAGAGCGTCATCAGGTCGAGGTAGCCGTTGACGAAACGGTCGAGACCAAACTTCGTCGTGCCGTATTTGCGGGCTTGATGGTGCACGACCTTCTCTCCGATTTTGTCGAAACCTGCGTTCTTGGCAAGATAGGGGATGTAGCGGTGCATCTCGCCATAGACTTCTATGTTCTTTATGACATCGCGACGGTAAGCCTTCAGACCGCAGTTGAAGTCGTGGAGGTTGGGAATGCCGCTGACGGCGCGCGCTGTGGCATTGAAGAGCTTCGTCGGGATGGTCTTCGAAAGCGGGTCGTAGCGCTTCTGTTTCCAGCCACTGACAAGGTCGTAACCGTCCTCAATAATCATGCGGCGCAGCTCCGGAATCTCATCGGGCGAGTCCTGAAGGTCGGCGTCCATGGTGATGACGACGTCGCCCTCGGCGCGCTCGAAGCCGCAGTAAAGCGCCGGGCTCTTGCCGTAGTTGCGGCGGAAGCAGATGCCCCTGACCTCGACATTCTGGGCGGAAAGCTCTTCTATCACCTGCCACGAGGTGTCGGTAGAACCGTCGTTGACGAAGATTATTTCATAGGTGAAGCCGTTGGAGTCCATGACGCGCTTAATCCAGGCATGCAGCTCGGGCAGCGATTCGGCTTCGTTGTATAGCGGTACGATTACAGAGATATCCATGCTTGTTTTCGTTTTTCGTTTATTGTTGGGCGTATAGGTGTTATCGTTTGGCTAAATCTCTTGAGAATGAAAAGAGTGCGGTGGCGAAAGCAAATAACGTGGCGATGAGCACGTTCCAGAACAAGAACTGCAGTGCGAGCTGTGAGGGTGGAGTAGAGCTGAAGGTGTTGAGGGCCTCGTTCATCATAGCTTCTATGTCCTTCCCAGGCATCATCTGCTGTAAAATATCGTGCATCTCTGGCATCTCGAGCAATTCGGAATATGAGCGTACGAGTTGTCCGCCGTCGATGTAGGCGAAATAAACGTACTGGGCGGCCGTGCAGATGAGAGCCGCACCAAGGAACATCAACCATGCCATATACCAAGCCTGTCGAAGCGGCAGCGGAGCCACCGTCTGGCGGAAACCACGCATCAGCCACACGCCCAGCGGCACTGAGCAGAGCCCCAGGATCATACCGAAGCTCCCTACACTCGGATGGCTCAGGGCGTACATCGTCAGTGCGAAGCTGGCAACCCAGCAGAGGCCCACCCACAGCCCGTACTGTGCGGCGTAGGCGCGTATCTGTTGGCTGCTGCCGGATTTTTGTTTGTTGTCTCCCATTGCTTATTTGCTTATTTGCGACCGCAAAGGTACGGTTTTTTTTCTAATGAGCAGCAAAGAAAGAGGAAAAACTATTGCACCACTACTGATTTATAAACTCCGACTCTTGGTGTGCAGCCCAGTCAGACGAAGTCGACGACGGTGATGCCGGCGCCGCCGAACTGCACGTGCTCGTCGCGAGCGTCGCGCACGGCGGGCACTGTGCGCAGATACTGGCGTATGATTTGCCTAAGGGCTCCCGTGCCTGTGCCGTGAAGGATGCGCACGCGGTCGGCCCCTACCTGTATGGCGTCGTCGATGTAGAGCTGAACGGCGTTGAGCGCTTCGTCGGCACGCATGCCTCTGACATCGATGTCCTGCCGGAAGTGGAGCGAGGTGGCTTGCATGAGGTCGCGGGTCTGTCGGCTTACGAAGGTGGGTCCGGCGGGCGACTCTTCTTTCTTGGGAGGCTGTGCCGGCACGAGACGCTTTGCGTCGACCGTGGTGCGCATCTGTCCGAAGACGACTGTGGCCGTCTTGCCATTGACGGCGAGGAGCTTGCCTACAGAGGTCTGGCCCTTGATACGCACCCAGCTGTCTTGGGGCATCCCTTCGGCACGCAGCGCTGCTTGATCAGCCTCTCCCCCACGGAGAACGCCATCACCCACACGGGGGGAATCGGAGAGTGGCTTCTTCTGCTGCTTCCTTGCTTGCCGCTCCCTGATTTTCTGCATCTTGCGCTCGATGGCCTCGTCGCCCTCGCCGTCACGGCTCTCCACTTCTTTTATGCGGAAGTCCTCGAGCTGCTGGCGTGTGCGCCGCGTGGCTTCCTTCTCGGCCTGCGACTCGCGTATCTCGCGGATGGTGCGTTCGATGCGTGCGTTGGAGTCTAGGAGCAACTGCTCGGCTTCATCTTTGGCCCGTCGGATGATGTCCTTACGCTTGCTTTGGAGCTCGGCAATCTCATCCTCGTATTTGGCTATGGTCTGCTCCATCTGCCGCTCGCGGTTGTGAATCGTCTCGCGTTTCTGCTGCCAGTAGCGGCGGTCGCGCACGATATCCTGCAGCCAGCGGTCGGCGTTGATGTAGTCGCGCCCTACAATGTCAGAAGCATCGGCGATGACGTCCTCGGGGATGCCTATCTTGCGTGCTATCTCGACGGCAAAGGATGATCCAGGCTGGCCTATCTGCAGCTGAAACAGAGGCTGCATGAGGTGGCGGTCGTAGAGCATGGCGCCGTTGACGACGCCGTCGGTCTCCTCGGCGAAATGCTTGAGGTTCTGGTAGTGTGTGGTGATGATGCCGAAGGCTCCGCGCCCGACGAAGCGCTTCATCACGGCCTCGGCCATGGCGCCTCCGATCTGCGGCTCCGTGCCGCCTCCGAATTCATCGATGAGCAGCAGCGTGGCAGGGTCAGCTGCACGCATCATCTGCTTCATATTCAGCAGGTGAGAGCTGTAGGTTGAAAGTTCATCTTCAATGCTCTGCTCGTCGCCAATATCAATCATTATTGACTCGAAGACGCCAAGCTTCGACCGCTCGCCTACGGTAATGGGCAGTCCGCACTGCAGCATGTACTGCAGCAGGCCTACGGTCTTCAGGCAGACGCTCTTGCCGCCGGCATTGGGGCCTGAGATAAGCAGGATTCGCTGGCGGCGTGTAATTTCTATTTCCAAGGGCACTACCTTGCGTCCGTGCTTCTCCAATGAGTGTCGGAGCAGCGGGTGTATGGCCAGTGTCCAGTCGATGACCGGGTGATTGGCGATTTGTGGGCAGGTGGTCATGAAGGCGCCCATCTGCTGTGCCAGATGCGTCTTGGCCCTGACAAATTCAACGTCGGCCAGCATCTCAAAACCGTTAAGCAGCTGTGGCACGCGTGGGCGCAGCCTGTCGGTGAATTCGCGCAGGATTCGGATAACCTCGCGGCGCTCGTCGGCCTCTAACTCTCGGATGTGGTTGTTGGCTTCTACGACCTCCTGCGGCTCTATGAAGACTGTCTTGCCCGTAGCGCTCTCGTCATGGACGATGCCCTTGATTTTACGCTTAAGCGCCGGTGCCACAGGGATGACGAGGCGTCCGTCGCGCATGGTTGGCGCCACGTCGGAGGCCACCGTCCCTTCCGCCTGCGCGTTTCTTAATATATTATTGAGCACGCGACTTACGCTGCCTTCGGCTGATGCCAGCTCGCGGCGGATACGGGCCAGCTCGGGCGAGGCTGAGTCCTTTACCTTGCCGAATTTGTCCAAAATGGCATTAATGGCTTTGATTATGGAGGAGACGGTGGTGTGCGACAGCACAGACTCCCCGTCGGTGCCCACGGCTGATGATGTGAGTCTGGACTGTACCATACGCGTGAGTGCTGCGTAGTGGCAAGCTTGTTCGTCGGCCTCTGCCGTGGTGTCGTCGTTGCGTTCGCGGGCATCGGTAGGGACCGCTCCGTCAGTGGAAATGGGGACGAGGAGCTTGCCGATTGCCTCTATTGTCTCGAGCGCACGCTTGAGGGCAATCATGTCGTCGGCGTCGATGTAGGTGCCCTCAATGCGGATGTGCTGAAGCGTAGGACGGAGGTCGTGGAAACCCTGCAGCGGTAAATCGTCGTGCTCCTGCTCAAGGCGAAAGAATTCCCCTACGCGTCGGTGCAGCTCGTTGAGCAGATAAGCGTCGGAGGTGAAGGTCATCTCGCCGAGGCGCTGTTCGCCGAGCGGACTCAGGCAGTGTGAGCGTAGCATTGCCCGGATGTCCTTCATCCCAATCTTTTCTTCAAAGGTATTTGGATAAATCATGCTGAATCTGTTTAGGCCATTGATTGTGGGTGGCTGGACGTGACAACGATTGTCAAACGTAATAATTGAGTGTGCAAAGGTAGCAAAAAGATGGTAAAAAAGATGAAATATATCAAGAAAAGAAAGTTTCTTGCATAAAAACTTTCGACACTGTTCATTAATCTCTGATTTTTTTCGTAAATTTGCAGCCCAGAAGCAAATATAACAATTGCCTATGGAAGCAAGCGCTATCTTGTTGTTGTACTGTCCAGATCAGCCCGGAATTATTTCTGAGGTCACGAAATTCATCACGGATAATCAGGGTAACATCATTTACTTGGACCAGTATGTCGATCGCGAGGACAGTATGTTCTTCATGCGCATCGAGTGGCAGCTCGATTGCTTCCTTATTCCCCGTACCAAGATAAGCGATTATTTCTCGACGCTATATGCCCAGCGCTATTCCATGACGTTCAATCTCTATTTCAGCGACGAGCGTCCGCGCATGGCCATTTTCGTCAGTCGGATGAGTCACTGCCTCTACGACCTCCTGGCACGCTACAAGGCCGGGGAGTGGAACGTTGACATTCCTTGCATCATCAGCAACCACGAGGACTTGCGCTTCGTGGCAGAGCAGTTCGACATTCCCTATTACGTATGGCCAATCAACAAAGACCATTCCAACAAAGACGAGGTCGAAGCTGCCGAGAGAGAGCTCATGGAGCGCGAGCACGTCACATTCATCGTGCTCGCTCGTTACATGCAAGTACTGAGCAACGCTATGATTGCCCGCTACCCCCATCATATCATTAACATCCACCATTCCTTCCTGCCTGCCTTCGTGGGTGCCAAGCCCTATCTTCAGGCATGGGAGCGAGGGGTCAAGATAATCGGGGCTACCTCTCATTATGTCACGGCAGACCTCGATGCCGGACCCATCATCGAACAGGATGTGACGCGCATCACCCACAAGGATACGCCCGAGAGCCTCGTCCTAAAGGGTAAGGACCTGGAGAAGATTGTCCTCTCGCGGGCCGTCACAAAGCATATCGAACGCAAAATTCTCACATACAAGAATAAAACTATCATTTTCAGTTAACAAAAAATACATGTTTGCTTTATGAAAAAAGAAATGAAAAAGGTGCTCGTGCTTGGCAGCGGCGCTTTGAAGATTGGACAAGCTGGTGAGTTCGATTACTCCGGTTCGCAAGCACTTAAGGCGTTGCGTGAGGAAGGTATTTCCAGCGTACTTGTCAACCCAAACATCGCTACTATTCAAACCTCTGAGGGCATTGCCGACAAAGTTTATTTCCAACCGGTGACGCCCTTTTTTGTGACTGAAATTATAAAGAAAGAACGTCCAGACGGCATTCTCCTCGCCTTTGGCGGTCAGACGGCACTGAACTGCGGCACTGAGCTCTACCTCAACGGCACGCTGAAGGAGTATGGCGTCGAAGTCCTCGGAACCAGCGTCGAGGCCATCATGAACACAGAGGACCGCGACCTCTTCGTCAAGAAGCTGGGCGAGGTTGACTTGAAAGTGCCCGTGAGCCACGCCGTCGAGAACATGGACGATGCCCTTGCCGCAGCACACGAGATAGGCTTCCCAATCATGATACGTTCCGCCTACGCCCTTGGCGGACTGGGCAGTGGCATCTGTCCTGACGAGGAGAAGTTCATCGAGATTGCCGAGTCGGCCTTCACCTTCGCGCCCCAAATACTTGTTGAGGAGAGCCTTAAGGGCTGGAAGGAAATCGAGTTTGAGTGCATCCGCGATGCCAACGACCGATGCTTCACCGTAGCCTCCATGGAGAACTTCGACCCCCTCGGAATCCACACCGGAGAGTCTATCGTCGTCGCCCCCACTTGTTCCCTCACTGAGGATCAGGTCAAGATGCTGCAGGACATTACTATTAAATGCGTCAAGCACCTCGGCATCGTCGGCGAGTGTAACATTCAGTTTGCCTTCAACGCCGTTACCAATGACTACCGCATCATCGAAATCAACGCACGTCTCTCGAGATCCAGCGCCCTCGCATCCAAAGCCACCGGCTACCCACTCGCCTTCGTAGCTGCCAAGATAGCACTGGGCTACACCCTTGACCAGATTGGCGAGATGGGCACTACGAACTCTGCCTACGTCGCACCTTCGCTCGATTATATGATATGCAAAATCCCGCGTTGGGACCTCACCAAGTTCACCGGCGTATCACGCCAGATTGGCTCCTCGATGAAGTCGGTGGGCGAGATAATGAGCATCGGACGCTCGTTCGAGGAGATGCTCCAGAAAGGCCTGCGCATGATAGGGCAGGGGATGCACGGCTTCGTAGGCAATGAACATACGCATTTCGACGACCTCGACGACGCCCTCGAGAATCCCACCGATCTCCGCATCTTCGCCATTGCTGAGGCCTTGGAACAGGGCTACACCGTAGAACGCATCGAGGAACTGACGAAGATAGACCCGTGGTTCATCACACGCATGAATCACATCGTAGACCTCAAGCATCAGCTCGAAGGCTACAACAGCCTCGACGAATTGTCTGACGAGTTCCTGCTCGAAGTGAAGCAGGCAGGCTTCAGCGACTTCCAGATTGCACGCTTCGTCCTCAAACCCGGCGGCGGTAGCCTTGAGAAGGAGAACCTCGAAGTGCGTCGTTGCCGCAAGCAGCGCGGCATACTACCCAGTGTCAAGCGCATACCTACTGTAGCCAGCGAGAACCCTGAGCTCACCAACTATTTGTACTTCACATACACTCATGTCCCCGCTTTCCAGGACGCATTCACCCGCGGCACTGCGTCCTGCGATTCCGCCGCAGGAACTTATACCCCATCCCACGACATCCCCTATTATCACAACGACAAGTCTGTCATCGTCCTCGGCTCCGGAGCATACCGCATAGGCTCAAGCGTAGAGTTCGACTGGTGCTCGGTCAATGCCATCAACACGGCGCGCAAGCTCGGGTATAAGTCTATCATGATCAACTACAACCCCGAGACCGTCTCCACTGACTATGATATGTGCGACCGCCTTTACTTCGACGAACTCACCCTCGAGCGCGTCCTCGACGTTATCGACCTCGAGCAGCCGCGTGGCGTCATCGTCTCCGTGGGCGGACAGATTCCAAACAACCTGGCCATGAAACTCCATCGCCAGGGCGTGCCCGTCCTCGGCACATCGCCTGTCGACATTGACCGTGCCGAGAACCGCGACAAGTTCTCTGCCATGCTCGACAAGCTTGGCATCGACCAGCCCGCCTGGCGAGCACTCACATCCCTCGACTCCATCAAGGAGTTCGTCGCTGAGGTCGGTTACCCTGTTCTCGTCCGTCCCTCATATGTCCTCTCCGGTGCTGCCATGAACGTCTGCTACTCCGACGACGAGCTCGAGCGCTTCCTGCAACTCGCCACCGAGGTGTCACATGAGTTCCCCGTTGTTGTCTCGCAGTTTATGCAGGAAACCAAGGAGATAGAGTTCGACGCCGTAGCCGACAAGGGAGAAATCGTTGAATACGCAATCTCCGAGCATATCGAGTATGCCGGCGTACACTCTGGCGACGCCACGATGGTCTTCCCCGCACAGAACGTCTACTTCTCTACCATACGCCAGATGAAGAAAATTGCACGCAAGATTGCTGCCGAGCTCAACATCAGCGGACCATTCAATATTCAGTTCTTGGCCAAGAACCGCGAGGTCAAGGTCATCGAGTGCAACCTGCGCGCATCACGCTCATTCCCCTTCGTATCAAAGATTCTGAAGCGCAACTTCATCGAGACGGCCACGAAAATCATGCTCGATTCTCCATACCAGCGTGCCGAGAAGAGCGAATTCGACATCGACCGCATCGGCGTTAAGGCATCACAGTTCTCGTTCGCTCGTCTGCAGAACGCCGACCCCGTGCTTGGCGTCGACATGAGCTCTACCGGAGAGGTAGGCTGCTTGGGCGATGACATGAACGAGGCACTGCTCAACGCCCTCATCTCCACAGGATACCGCATCCCTGAGAATGCAGTCCTCATCTCATCCGGCGGGGCCAAGGGGAAGCTCGACCTCCTCGAGCCCGCACGACAGCTCGTCAAGAAAGGTCTCAACGTCTATGCCACAGCTGGCACTGCCGCCTTCCTCAACGAGAATGGAGTCTTCGCACGCGCCGTCAGTTGGCCCGATGAGGACGATGAACAGAACGTGCTCGCCCTCATAGCACAGCATCGATTCGACCTTATCGTCAACGTACCCAAGAACCGCACCAAGCGAGAGCTCACCAACGGCTACCGCATCCGTAGGGCTGCCATAGACCACAACATACCCCTGATGACCAACACACGCCTCGCACGACGATTCATCGAGGCCTTCACCACAATGGGCCTCGACGACATTAAGATAAAGTCGTGGCAGGAATATAACTCTTGAGCAAGCACATATATAATGGAACGCACCTTAATTCGTCAAGTTTGTTCAGATATTGGGGGCACATCAGCAACGCCCTTCCATAATCATTGGGAATAAATAATAGAGGGTGTGCCTATTTGAATTGAACCCCGAAAGTTATACAGAAACTTTCGGGGTTCAATTCAATGTGACACATCCTCTTCTAAAGGGGATGCTTTCTATTTTGCTAAATAGCTTTATTGGAGTGAACCTCCGCCGAGGGCTTGGTAAAGCTCGATGGTCGCTGTGATGAGAGCGTATTGGTTTGCGAGTTGTCCGAGCTGCGCGTTGAAGAGTCCCGTCTGGGCGGTGAGGACGTTGAGGTAGTTGACTTGGTGGCTGACGTTGTCCTTGTAAAGGGCTTCGGTTGCGCTGACGGCATCGTTGAGCGAGCGGATCTGTCCGTCGATGTAAGTCTGCTTGCCCTGTGCTGTCTGCAGCTTGACGAGAGCTGTGTTTACCTCATTGCCTGCGGCCACGAGGCTCTGCTGGAAGGCCATCTTAGCTTCCTCCTGCTGCATCTCGGCCACGCGTTTCTGCGCGCGCAGGCGTCCGTTCTGGAAGATGGGCTGTGTGAGCTGTCCGAGTGCATTCCAAATCCATTTGCCCGGATTAATTTCTATGCTGCCGCCATTGTTGGTGAAGCCGAGGCTGCCGCTAAGTGTTAGGGCGGGGTAGAAGGCAGCCTTGGCTGAGTTGACGGCATAGAACTTGCTGGCGAGCTGCAGCTCGGCCTGCCGCACGTCGGGGCGGTTCTGGAGGAGTGCAAGCGGTATGCCTGTCTCGATTGCGGCAGGAGCCTGGAAGGTGTCGAGTGAGCCGCGCTCGATGTGGTGAGGCGCTTCGCCCAGGATGGTGCAGAGGGCGTTCTCGGCCTCTATGATGGACTCGCGGAGGTCGAGCAAGTTGGCCTCGACGTTGAAGCAGTTGGCCTCGCTCTGGGCTACGGCGGCTTTGTTGGAGCGGCCTGCGGCCATGAGCTTTCGTGTAAGTTCGACGCTCTCACGCCAGTTCTTGGCGGTCTGTTCGCTGACTGCCAGCTGGGAGTCGAGCATGCAGAGCGAATAGTAGATGTTGGCGATATTGGCTACGAGGGCCTGCTGCACGGCTTGGCGTGTCGTCTTGACTTGCTCTACGCCTACTTCGGCACTCTTCTTGGCATTGCGGAGGCTGCCGATACTGCCTAACTGCCATGAGGCGGAGAGGGGCACAGTGTAGAACTTCAGAGGCTTGCTCCAGTCGAAGCTGGAGAGCTGCCCCTGCGGGGCGATGGCTACACTGGGGATGTAGGCCAGCTTGGAACAACGCAGGTACTCCTGTGCCTCTTGAATCTGCAGGTCGAGCTGGCGTGCAGAGAGACTCTGTGCCAAGCCTCGTTCGATGAGGGCTTGCAGCTGGGGGTCGGTGAAGAACTCGCGCCAGGCCTTAGCGCCAAGACCTTGCTCGGCGGTGCCCACCTGTGCTGTGCCGTAGAGGCCATCGGTCTGCAGGTCTGAGGGGCGCTCGTAGTTCTTATAGACGCCGCAGGAGGTGACCATCATCATCGCCGTGATGATGAATGACAAGTGAATAACGATAGGTGAAAACCGGCGGATGCTATGCTTTTTCATTGCTTTCTGAATAGTTTGGTTAATGAACTTTCTTGGCTCCTGCTTTCTCCTGCTCGCTTTGCTGCTTCTCCTTGAGGAACTGCTGGTCGGCCTCGACCTTCATGGCGGGACGGATCTTTTCCTGAAGCCACTCGAAGAAGATGAAGAACACGGGCACGGTGAAGAGGATGGCAAAGGTGCCTACAATCATACCGCCTACGACACCGATACCGATGGTGCGGTCGCCGTTGGCACCTGCGCCGGAGGCAAAGACCAGCGGCATCATGCCGAGCACGCAGGTGAACACCGTCATCAGGATAGGACGCAGACGGGCTTCAGCGGCTGCATAGGCGGCCTCGACGATACCCATCCCCTTGCGGCGACGCTCCAGGGCGAACTCGGTGATGAGGATGGCGGTCTTTGCCAGCAGACCGATGAGCATGATGACACCCGTCTGGAGGTAGATGTTGTTCTCCACTTGACCAAAGAGGTAGGTGTTGCCGCCCGTGAGCAGGCGTCCCACACCCACGGACACCTGGTTCCAAAGCCATGCGAGGCCGAAGGAACCCATGAGGCCGGCGGGAACCGAGAGGATGACGGCGAAGGGAACGAAGAACGACTCGTAGAGGCACGAGAGGATGAGGAAGATGAGTACCACGCAGATGGCGTAGATGAGGATGGTCTGGTTGGAGCCCATCTGCTCATATTCCTCGCGTGAGATGCTGCCGTACTCGTAGGTGACGTGGTCGGGCAGCGTCTGGGCGCGCACCTCGTCGATGGCTTTCATGGCGTCGGAGGTTGTGTAGCCCTGAGCCGGCTGAACCATGCAAGAAATCTCGGAGAAGAGGTTGAAGTGCGTGTCGATTTCAGGGCCGAGCACGGGGGTGAGCTTGGCGAACTGCGAGATGGGCGCCATGCCGGTAGTGCTGCGGACGTACATGTTCGAGAGGTCGGCCTCGCTGGTGCGGTACTTGGGGTCGGTCTGAAGCATGACGCGATAGACCTTGCCAAACTGGTTGAAGTTCGAGACGTAGGCACCGCCGAGATAGCCGTTCATGGCAGACAGGACGGCTGCCGGCGAGATGCCTGCGAGCTTGCACTGGGCTGCATCGACCTCTACTTGGTACTGCGGGAATGTACGAGCATAGGAGGTCATGGCCGTCTGGATTTCCGGACGCGCGTTGAGGGCTCCGAGGAACTGCATCGTCTGTTCGAGGAAGAGGCCCTTGTCGCCGTCGGAGCGGTCCTGCAGGTGCAGGTCCACGTTGGAACCCATACCGTAGCCCGGAATCATACCCGGCTCGAAGAGGAAGATTTGTGCCTCGGGAATCTCAGCCATCATCTTCATCATGAGCATGATTTTCTTCACGCTGGAGCTGTGTTGGAGACCATCGCGCTCATCCCAGTGCTTCAGACGCAGAATGACCATACCGTTCGCGGCACCCTGGCCGGACATCAGACCGTAGCCCGAGGTGCGTGAGAACACGCGGACGTCCTCGTCCTTCTCCACAATTGCCTGAATCTTGTCGAGCACGCGCTCGGTGTAGCCGAGGTTGCTGCCTGGAGGACAGGTGACGTTGACCATGAGCACACCCTGGTCTTCTTGGGGTACGAGTCCCTTGGGCAGAGCTATCATGAAGTAAACAAGGAGCACCACGGACACTACGAGGCTCAGCGGAGCAATCCAGCGGTGGTTGATGGTGCCTTGAAGGCTATGGTTGTAGCCGCGAAGGGTGGAACCGAAGAATTTATCGTAGGCTTTGCGCGTGCCGTGGTTCAGGCCGAGGAAGAAGCGGCTGACGGGGTTCTTGGCCGTGCGGCCTTCCTTGGCAGGGCGCATGAGCATGGCACATAGGGCGGGACAGACGACCAAAGCGGAGACGCAAGAGATACCCACGGCCACGGCCAGCGTGACACCGAACTGAGTATAGAACATACCGCTGGTGCCGCCCATCATCGTCACGGGGATGAACACGGCCATGAAGACGAAGGTACATGAGAGCACAGCCATTGTCACGTCGGACATGGCGTCCTTTGTGGCCTGATAGGCACTGGTGTAGCCTGCGTCGAACTTGGCCTGTACGGCCTCCACGACCACGATGGCGTCGTCCACCACCGTACCGATGGCCAGCACGAGGGCGAAGAGCGTCAACAGGTTCAGCGTGAAGCCGACCATCTGCAACGCAGCAAATGTGCCCACGAGTGAGATGATAATGGAAATCGAAGGAATGAGGGTTGCGCGGAAATCCTGCAGGAAGAAATAGACCACGAGGATGACGAGGATGAGGGCGATGACGAGCGTCTCCTCCACGTTGGCGATAGATTCCAGGAGGAAGTCGTTACTGGACATCATTTGTTCGAAGTGGAGTCCCTTGGGCAGCGTCTTTTCCATCTCGCGGAGGGCGGCTGTAAAGCGGTCGTTGGTCTCCTTGGCGTTTGCGCCGGCGAGCTGGAAGGCGAGGAAGGTCACGGCAGGCTTGCCGTTGAGCTGACCGCTGTAGCCGTATTCGGTCTGTCCGAGCTCAATGTCGGCCACGTCCTTCAGCCGAAGCAGCGAGCCGTCGGCCACGAAAATCGTGTTGGAGCGGACTGCGTAGTTGTTGTCGGCGAGGTAGAGGATGTTCGTGGAATAGTACGTGGCGTTGCGGACGACGGCGAAGATGTTGGAGCAGCCTACGGTCTGCCCGGAGAAATGAATGTCCCTGCCCACCACGAGGTTGGTCCATGACGCTCCGTCGGAGATCACGAATCTGTTGCCGTGCGATTTTGGGAAGAGCTTGCACGAGGCCGCCCCGGAGCCGTCGTCGAAGCTCGTTATCTCGAAACGAGCATTCGGCCCCATCACCTGCAGCAGGTTGTTGGAGGCCGCATCGCCGTAGAAGCCTATGACCGGGAATTTGCCGTGGTACAGGCCGTTGCTCACTATCATTTGGTTGTTTCCATAGCAACTGAACTCGGAGCCCATGGCAAGGCGCGCCGTGTTCGTCCAGACGCCGCCCTCAAGCACCTCCATGCGCACGAACCCGCCGCCGTGCCCCTGGCAAAGCGTCGAGCCGGACGTGTAAAGGGCGCCTCCATTGTCTATCCGCCATGTCGTGGACACTCCCAGCCTCGAGGCCGCCTGTCCGCCGATGTACTTGTAGCTGGAGGTTGATATCTTCGCGTACGCGCCTCCCGTGACGTGGAAGAGATGCCCGGTCGCCACACCTCCGGCGGGCATGGATATCTGCCCCGTGCCCTCTATTATCAGCCTCGAGCCTTCGCCCGACACGCGAAGGGTGTTGCGCCCGCCGGCATTGGTGCCCGCCCTGCCGATCACAAAGCCCAGGCCGTTGCCCACCGAGGTGTTGACGTGCAGCAGTCCGCCGTCCTTGACCTCAAAGGTGGACGTGTTCGACTGATAGCCGTCCAATTGGCACTGCGCAGCGTATATCTTCGCGCCGGCGCCCACCGTGAAGATTTCCACCAACAC
>CAJOLI010000022.1 GCA_905235285.1 uncultured Bacteroidaceae bacterium | reverse complement strand
AGTCCATGCACCTCATGGTCGTAGCCATGCTGGCCGTGGCCATGCTCGTGGTGCACATCACCATGCGCCGCCACTACCGAATGGGACCCTTCCTGCCGTTCTATGCGCTCGACTATCTGGGCTGCCTGCTGTGGAGCGGCTTCCTCATCTGCGTGCTGTTCATTTTCCTCTATGGCGACCAGTACGAGTGGTGGACGAGTAAGTACATCTGGCAGGCCACGTGGCTCGCTCTGACATTTCTTGCTTTGGCCATCTGGCGCGCCGCCACTATCCGTCACCCGTTCATCGACCTGCGCACGTTTGTGCAGAAGAATTTTGTGAATATCAGCATTCTTTTCGTCTCTTACTGCATGATGAACGCCGTGGCCAACGATGTGCAGATATTCCTGACCGACCGCGTGATGGGCGCCGATTTCCTGCATACGACCAACGTCAACTGGTGGACCATCGCAGGCATCCTCTGCGGCACTGCCTCGTCGTGGGTCATGCTGGCAAAGCGCCACTGGCGACCGAAGTGGGTGGCCACGCTGGGATTTGCCTCGTTCACCGCCTACGTCGTGATGCTCTATTTCCTTGTTGATCCCACCACCGAACTGTGGATGCTGCGTCTGCCCCTGTGGTTGCGCGGCTTCGGCAACGCCCTGCTCTATGTGGTGCTGGCCTACGCCCTGGCCCGCAACGTGCCGTTCCCGTTCTATTTCCAGGCTCTCTGTGCCGTCGGCTTTATCCGCACCGGCGTGGGCACGCCCGTCTGCAGCGGCATCCTCGAGCATTTCCTCCACCGAGAGCAGAGCCGCTCGCTGATGCAGTTGGCCTCCGACCTCAACCTCGATGCTATCGGGCACGACCTCGCTGCCCTGACGGGAGCGCTCCATCAGCAATCCTTCCTCGTGGCGATGAAAGAGACCTACGGCCTCGTCGCCCTCATTGGCGTAGCAACGATAGCCCTCGTCCTTGCCAGCGACTACCGCGGTGCCTACAAGGCCGTCTATCCCAAGCTGCCCGAGCTGTGGCGCATGGTGAAGAAACGGGCGGCAGGGACAGAAAGACTATCTTCTGAATAAGCATTTCACCTCCAATATGCCTGTTAAATTGAAAAAAGGAAAGGCTAATACGCTATTGTTCAAAATAAAACAGTAATTTTGCACACGGAAATCCGTCGTTTTCATTCTTGAAGGGTCAAGCGTCTCTTCGAGCCGAGCGAAGCCAAATGAGCAGAATGAAGCTCGCTTCAATATCGCTACTCTTCACACAAATCCCGCATGGTCAACACAGAGGGGATGAACATCGACGAAGGTATTGCTCCCACCTACGAACTGGACAAGAACGATTTCTTCGATGTCCAAAAGGTGACTGAACTTATCAAGAACCACTATGCGCAATGATTTCCTGTCCCCTTAATCCTTTTGATTCTATGGGCGCATGGCGAAGAAGCGGACGGCGGGGTAGCAAAATACATTCGGGAAATGGCGGATTTGCTTATTGGGACGTCCTTTCGTAAATAGCGCAGAAATGTGCTTAATATTATAAAAAAAGGAGACTCTTCTTTTTCTCTTTCCAATTATTTGAGTACCTTTGCAATCTAATTGATAATTTAGCTCGTCTTCAAACGCAGCACTAAGATAAGTGAAGGAACTGACATGGCAACATCCTGGGACGCTCGGCTCTGCCGCTTGCTACTGAAAGAACATTATGTTGCTAAAGAATGAAACTATGATTAGAATCGGACTGGGCTGTATGGGTATGGCCCGCAGAAATGAAGAGAGTAGCATCCGCACCGTTGACACCGCACTCGACCACGGGGTGACTATGTTCAACACGGGTGAGTTTTACAATGGTGGCGAGAGCGAGATTGTCTTGGGAAACGCCCTGCGACGACATCCGCGCGACAGTTACGAGGTCAACGTGAAGTTTGGAGCGCTGCCCGGCGGTCCCCACGGACTGTATGGCGTAGATATGAATCCCTTTAACATCCGGGCCCGGCTGACATATTCGCTCGGCCGTTTAGGACTCGACTATGTCGATGTCTATGAGCCCTCTCGCATGGACGATGCATACCCCGTCGAAGATGTCATCGGGGCTGTCAATGATTTGGTGAAGGAAGGGCTTGTGCGCCACGTCGCTATGACAGAGACCTCTGCCGACGAACTGCGACGAGGCAACAAGGTATGCCCAATCAAATATTTCGAGAAGGAGTATTCGCTGCTGAGTCGACGCATGGAGGCAGAAGATTTGCCTACATGCCGCGAGTTAGGCATACCTGTCATCGCTTACGGCCTATTGGGTCACGGATTGCTGACCGACGGCTTTGCCACAGGTGAACGCACACCGAGCATACTCCCGTTCCTGTATAAACCGGAAGACATCGAGCCCAACCGCACCATTGTCAGCCAGTTGAAGGCGATAGCCGACGGCAAGGGCTGCTCAACGAGCAACCTCGCCATCGCCTGGGTGCTTCAGAAAAACCCCGACATGCTCGCCATAATCGGCACCACCCACCCCGACCATCTCACCGACGCGCTCCGTGCCCTCGACATCAGACTCACTGACGAAGAGATGCAGACCATAGAAGAACTCTTCGCCCCAGGCCAGGTGCGGGGAGGGGTGTTACCTAAGATGCACTACAGGAATGGCAGGTTCATCGGTTTCAAATAATGATTTTTTATACAAAAAGAGATGGAAACAGACAGAATAGAAGCAAAAACTCTCTACGATGCCTTCAAGCAAGGCAATGGAGACCAACAAACGAAGACGCAACGCATCACTGGCATCGCCACATACGTGGGGCCCGATGTATATGCCCTTCCGTCAGTCGAACTGTCAGAGTCGGAGGGAGTCCCTGGCCGTGTGCTCTGCGTACTGCCCTTTGGCGACTATCTCAAACTGAGAAAAGTGTCGAAGAAAGACCGTGTGGTGATGGAGGGCAACGTACTCGGCTTCTCGGATGAGTACGACATCGTGGTTGTGAAGCAGTGTAAAATAATAGAAGTAAACGGTAAGAAACCATAATGCGCTTACGGAACGGCATAAAGCACAGAGAATAACATGCCATCAAAAATGGATCTGTACATCAACGAGCCCAACGACTACGCTCGTGACATTGGGGCACCGGTGTGGCATCCTCACGTCTCAGTCATTCACTACGACGAGGTGGGTGAGATTCGTCATACGCTAAACCGCTACAACGTCTATGGGCTGTTCCTGCAGCGCGAGTTCCCCGAGAACCTCGCATACGGCATCGGCCGCTATCATGAGGCCAGCGGCTCGCTGCTGGCACTCTCGCCCGGACAGATTGGCGGCAAGCGCGATGATGGCACACGGCGGCAGTACAGCGGATGGGTGCTACTGTTTGATGCTCAGTTCATACAAGGCTCCGAGATAGAGCGCCGTATGGTCGATTATCATTTCTTCTCATATAATACCAACGAGGCGCTCTTCCTGACTGATGAGGAGAAGAATGTGCTGGCCGGGCTGATGGCTAACGTGCGTGAGGAATTGAAGACACATGGAGATGAGAAGGGTCAGAATGATATCATTCGTGACTACATTCTCTTGATTCTTGACTACTGCCAACGCTTCTACACCCGTCAGTTGAAAGATTTTCTTCTTCGATCACGACTCGGCAAAGATGGAGCCGTTGACTCCTCTTTGCACTCGCTGCTCTCTCAGTTCAAGGAGATGACTACTGCCGGGGAAAGTGACATTCTCAGCCGATTTCAACAGGTGCTCATAGATTACTACGACAAAGGAAGACAGCTTAAGAACGGCCTGCCCAGCGTGAAATACTGCGCCAGTGAACTATGTCTCTCGGCAGGTTATTTCGGCGATATTGTGCGTGAGGCTATGGGGGAGAGTCCAAAGGACTATATCCGCGGCTTCATAGTGATGAGAGCCAAGAACCTGCTGCTGAGCGGTATGCAGGTATCGCAGGTTTCAGACCAACTCGGTTTTGAATATCCTAATCATTTCACACGTCTGTTCAAACAGGTAACGGGGCAGACGCCCTCGCAATTCCAGCTCCGACAAGCTACGCAAGCGCGGAGCGATTAGTAATTTTGCACCTGTTTAGCAAAACGAATGCTTTAAAGAATAAAGGCAATGAAATACAAGATTGGCCTTGACGTGGGTTCGACGACTGCCAAGATGGTGGTGATAGCACTACCCGATGGAGAATCATCGGGCCCGGGGGCTGTAGTGTGGTCGTGCTATGAGCGGCACAACGCACAGGTGAAGGACTTGCTGCGGCGCTATCTCTCCGAAGTGCAGAATGTTGTCGTCGGTGATTACCAATCCCCGCCCTCTGTGACCATCGGCATTACCGGCTCGGTTGGCATGCAGACGGCGGAGCTGCTCGGTGCAGAATTCGTGCAGGAAGTGGTGGCGGCATCGGCCTACTCTCGGCAGATGCACCCCGAGGCTCAGACTCTGATTGACATCGGCGGCGAGGACTCTAAGGTGGTGCTCTTCAGCGGCAGCCACACAGACCTGCGCATGAACGGCAACTGCGCCGGCGGTACCGGGGCATTCATCGACCAGATGGCAGCACTACTCGGACTGACCCACGAAGAGATGAACAGCCTGGCACTGCAAAGCACTCAGCTCCACCCGATGGCCGCCCGCTGCGGCGTGTTTGCCAAGACTGACGTGCAGAACCTCGTCAGCCGACACGTTCCGATGGCCGACATCTGCGCATCCATTTTCCACTCCATCGCCGTGCAGACCATCACCACGCTGGCCCATGGTCAGAGCGTGAAGCCGCCAGTGCTGCTCTGCGGCGGTCCGCTGACATTCCTGCCGGCACTGAGGAAGGCATTTGCAGACTATATGAAGATTGATGAGAGTCAGTTCATCGTGACCACAGAGAGCAACCTCGTGCCAGCCATAGGAACAGCCATGACCGTGAAGGAAGCGCTCGTCAGTTTCGACACTCTGTGGCAGCGCCTGGAGCAGCCTGTGGAAGTGAAGCTGCAGACCAGCCTGCCTCCGCTCTTTGAGAGCAGTACCGACTACGAGGCGTGGCGACAGGCAAAAGCGACAAACAATATAGAGGTTAAGCCGATGCGACGAGGTCGTGAGGAAGTAGTCATCGGCATCGACTCCGGCTCCACCACCACTAAAATCATCGCCGCACGAAGGAACGGAGATATCCTGTTCAGCCACTACGCCCCCAGCCTCGGCAACCCCATCAAGGCGGTGGCCGACGGGCTGGCGAAGCTGCAAGAGGAGGCTACACGCTGCGACGCCGAACTGGCAATCGTCGGTTCGTGCTCCACAGGCTACGGAGAGGAACTCATCAAAGTTGCCTTCAACCTTGACAGCGGCATCATCGAGACAATGGCCCATTACCGTGCCGCACGCAGACTGATGCCCGATGTGTCGTTCATCCTCGACATCGGCGGACAGGACATGAAGGCCATCTTCGTGGAGAAAGGCGTAGTGACGCGCATGGAACTGAACGAAGCCTGCTCGTCGGGCTGCGGAACCTTCCTACAGACCTTCGCACAGAGCCTGAACCGCGACATCGGCGACTTCGCACGCCAGGCCTGTACAGCCAGTCATCCATGCGACCTCGGCACACGCTGCACGGTCTTCATGAACAGTAAGATCAAGCAGGTGCTACGCGAGGGGGCCGACGTTAGCGACATCGCCGCTGGACTGAGCTATTCGGTGGTAAACAACTGTCTCTACAAGGTGCTGAAGCTGAATGATGTCAGCCAGTTAGGACGGCACATCGTTGTGCAGGGCGGCACGATGCGTAACGACGCCGTGGTGCGCGCCCTTGAACTGTTGACGGGCTGCACCGTAGCCCGCAGCAACATGCCGGAGATGATGGGTGCCTACGGCTGCGCCCTCTATGCTGCCGAACACGCCGACCTCAACCCTCATAAGCTCAAACTTGAAACTTTAAACCTGAAACCAGAAATCTCAACACTCCAGTGTCACGGCTGTGAGAACCACTGCCAAATCACCCGCTACAAGTTCCCAGGAGGCCGCGCGGATTCGCCGCTTGGTTCATCCAAGAATACCTACGTCAGCGGCAACAAGTGTGAACGCGTGTTCACCTACAGCGGTAGCCATAAGGATAAGGGGCAGAACATATACACCGAGAAATACCGACTGCTCTTCAACCATGATGTGCCGGCAAGCGGACGGCGCATAGGCCTCCCACGTATATTAAATATGTATGAAAACTACCCCTTCTGGCACCGCCTGCTTACGGCTTGCGGTTTCCAGACAGTGCTCTCGCCGGAGTCAACCATGCCTCGCTACGAGGCAGAGCTGTGCACGGTGATGAGCGACAACATCTGTTTTCCTGCCAAACTGGCGCACAGCCACGTGGCAGCACTCCGGCAGATGCTGGTTGAGCGCATACTGATGCCCTACGTGGTCTATGAGCAGCAGGAGTCGAAGACGGCGACAAACAGCTACAACTGTCCCATCGTCACAGGCTACTCCGACACAATACGCAGTGCCATGCCGGGGGAAGTGCCCGTTGATTCACCCGTGGTGAACTTCGCTAGCAAGCGCCTGCTAAAGCAGCAGGTGACAGCCTACCTGCAAGGGCTGGGTATCGATCATCGCACTGCCCGCCGTGCCTTTGATGAGGCATGCAGCGCACAGAAGGAATATGAACATGCGGTGAAGCAGCGGGCATGGGACATCTTAGAGGACAGCCGCCGCCTGGGACGTATGACCATCCTCCTGGCAGGGCGTCCCTATCATACCGACCCACTCATACAGCACCGCCTGAGCGAGACGATAGCCGCCATGGGCGTGAACGTCATCAGCGAGGACATAGTGCGCGACGCACCGGAGATGGCCGATGGCCAGACCAACACCGTGCGCCAATGGGCCTACGTGAACCGCATCATCAAGGCGGCACAGTGGGTCGCCGAGCAGGCCGACGACGTGCAGTTCGTGCAGATGACATCCTTCGGCTGCGGCCCCGATGCTTTCATTCAGGACGAGGTGCGCACCCTACTCGCACGCCACGGCAAGGTCTATACCCTGCTGAAGATTGATGACGTCAGCAATGTTGGCTCGCTGAAACTGCGCGTCCGCTCACTCATAGAAAGCCTCCATGACGTAGGACGGACTTACAACTCCTATCAACAATCCACACCACTCCCCTCTCGGAGAAGCTTCGGGGATGAAGCTGAACCATTCCAGACCACGAAGGTGTTCCGCCGCGCCGACGAGCGCCGCACCATCCTCGTGCCCCACATCTCGGAATTCATCACACCCCTGCTGCCAGCCCTCGGCCATCTGGCAGGCTACCACATAGAGGTGCTGCCGCCAAGCGATGCCGAGACAGCCGCTACCGGGCTGCGCTACGCCAACAACGAGGTATGCTATCCCGCCACGCTCATAGTGGGCGACATCATACGCGCCCTCCAGTCTGGACGCTACGACACAGACGACGTCGCCGTGGCGATGACACAGACCGGCGGCCAGTGTCGCGCCACCAACTATGCAGGACTCATCAAGCGGGCTATGGTGCAGGCAGGCTTTGCCGACGTACCCGTAGTGACCCTCGGCGTAACCACCAACGGCAGCGGTGCCAACGAGCAGGAAGGCTTCCACGTGTCGTGGCGCAAGCTCGGGCCGCCACTACTGCTGACGCTGCTCTACACCGACACCATCGCCAAGATGTACTACGCCGCTGCAGCCCGCGAGGAGGTGGCTGGGTTGGCCGACACCCTGCGCGACCGTTTTCTCCAACTTGGGGCAGACGACATACGCCAGTCGGGTGGTCATCACCTCGCCCGACGGCTGCTCGCCCGTGTGGAGGATGCCGCCCGGGAATTCAATATGATTTCGCGAGATGTGCCAACACAGCGCGTGGGCATCGTCGGTGAGATATTCCTGAAGTTCAACCACTTCGCTCATCAGCAGGTTCAGGAGCAGCTCATGAGGCAGGGCATAGAGATTGTACCCCCGCTCTTCACACCATTCTTCCTGCAGGAATTTGTCAACGTGGTACGCAACAGGCAGATGGGGCTCACAGAGAGCCACTTCCCCCTGTCGCTCGTCAAGCTGCTCTACGCGAAAGCCCACCGCGACATCACGCGATTCAACCAGACCGCATCAGCATTCCGCTTTTTCATCCCCTTCGATGACATACGTATCGATGCCACACGTGCCGACGGCATAGTCTCCCCCGCCGCACAGTTTGGCGAAGGCTGGCTCCTGCCCGCCGAAATCAGTGCCTTCGCCGAACACGGCATCAACAACGTCATCTCCCTGCAGCCCTTCGGATGCATTGCCAACCACGTTGTTGCCCGAGGCGTGGAGAACGCCATCCGACGCCGCTACCCCGACATCAACCTCTTTAACTTCGATTTCGACTCAGGTGTCAGCGCCGTCAACGTCACCAACCGCCTCCTGCTATTCCTCTCGCATGCCAATGGCTCATAAACTGCTTAACCTGCAGCCAGCATTTCCCGCGCCCTGCAGAAATAGTCATCGAATAATCAATCCATCAAGGCGGAACGATTGAATGCATACGTAACTATTGTCCTTATAGCGATACTATTGCTATAGCGACAAGTGTCAGCAGGAAGGCTACGGGCAAAAGAAGATAAACAGAAGCAGCAGGCATTGAGGCAGCCGAAGAGGTTGTCGCAACAGCGACATCGGGAAGCAGACGGCGTTGCATCCTACAAATGAGCCATCCAGTAAAGATGCCGAAGAGGATGCCTGCGAGGATGTCGCCCGGGTAGTGGAACCCAAGATAGATGCGGGAATAGCTGGTAAGGCAAGCCCACAAGAAAAGCGTCAGCGCCGGGAGACGGCGGTGGAGCGTCAGGGCCGTGAAAGTGGCAACGCCAAAGGAGTTGGCAGCGTGACTGGAGAAGAAACCATAGAGTCCGCCACGCCGTCCGTTGACAAGGTCTACGAGACCGTACAAGGCAGGCTCATGACTTGGGCGCAGACGATGAAACAGGGGCTTGCAAAGGCTGCTGGCCGTTTGGTCGCAGATCACAATGACGAGGGCAAATGCTACGGCAAAGAGGAGCAAACGCTTAAAGCGCGAGAGAGCGTCATTTGTTCCTGAAGTTCGGTAGACAATATAAACCAGCACCAGCAGCATCGGAATCCATGTTGACGTACGTGTGATGGCGAGGAAGATGCTGTCAAGGAAGGTGCTGTCACTGCCATTAAGAAGCAAAAGTATTTGTCTGTCAATCTGTTCCATTGTTAGATAGTTGACTCCCTGTTTGTTAATCCGTTAATCTGTTGATCTATTCAAATCCTGATGCTGGCTTCGGTCGGCCCTCGGCCTCAAGATTCCCAATCCCTAATCCCTTACTTCATGCTGTTTGAACAATTTTATATGAACGTTTTCGTTAAGCCAAATGAGCGGAATGATGCTTGCATCAATTCTGCCATGGCGATAAAGGCTACGGGTTCTTCGAAGTATCGAAGCGACCAAAGGTCGAGCGGGCGAGCGTAGCTCGGGAATGACCTTCTCGGAAATGAAGGTCGGATGAAATCCAATGATTTTGAGGGAAGCGACCTCCAAAATCTTGAGGTTAGGGACGACAGAAAGTTGAGTTAATCTAAATGATCTCGATGAGTATGCGTGGAATCCAGCCTTGCTTGCCATCGGTGAGTTGTACTTCGACGTAGTCGCGCATAGTATTGTCGATGATATGGACGTGGGTGCCTTCGTGCAGGATGAAGAGATCAGTGCCGGAGGCGCTTGGCGTGCTCTTGACGACAGCCGAAGGTGCCATTATGATGGCTTCTGTACGGTTCCTGATATGTGACCGTTGCTCGAAGGCGGCGATATTCGCAAAGACGGTGACGACGACAAGGAGCACGGCTGCCGCGAACGATAGTTTTTTGGCCGTTATATTAGGTACAAACAGATAAACGGCCATGCAAATGAGGGCGAGGATAAAGGAGGCAATGGCGATGATGGCCCAACGACTGATGCTGAGTGAGAGTATCAGCGAATGGAACAGTTGCAAGAAGAACATCTCGGATGCGGGCACGACGCGGTCGACAGTCTTCGAGCGGGCGATGTCGAGGTTGAAACGTGCATCGTCGTTGGAAGGGTCAAGAAGCAGGGCACGCTCATAGTAAAGGATAGCTCGTGCTATGGAGTCCTGCCGGAAGTAGCAGTTGCCAATGTTGTAGTAGATCTGTGGACTCTCGCCAAGGGAGTCGGTGAGCTGCCGGTAAAGGGCAATGGCTTCGTCGAAATGTTCGGCAGCATAGGCCGAGTCTGCCTCAGGCTTGGTGACGGGCGCTGTACGCCTGACATTAACCAGTGAAGAGTCAACGGGCAGTTGAGGCTCTGTCGCCACTGTCTCAGAGGTTTGTGCTATGGCGACTATGCTGATGATGTTTAATGCTAACAGAAGGAATGTATGTTTCATGTGTCGTTGTGAGCTTGAGGGTTTAGCAGGCATTCTGGAGCTGAGAGATAACTTGTGCGGCAGAATCATAAATCTTCTCCATGTTCTCGGTGGGGTCGCCGGGAGCGTATCGGGCGAACTCACAGTCGTCGAGGGTCCTGATGAGCTGGTCTAAGAGCTCGTCGCTGACGCCGCGTTGCTTGAGCTGAGCAGCGACGTTGTCTTTCGTAAGTTCGGCCGTCGGGATATTCAGTTTGTCACCGACGAAGCCCCAAAGGGCACGCATCGCCTCGTCGTAGAAAGCTGCCGGGTTGTTCTGTTGCAAGAGCTTGCGGGCTTGCCTCAGCCGACGGTTTGCCACCTTGTTGGCTCCGCGTGTACGCCTCCGGGCTACGTCGGCATTGAGGGCAATGCGACGCCTGAAGACGGCGACGAGGGCTGCAAAGGCGGCCAGCGCCAAAGCATAGATGGTCCAGTAGCGCTTCGAGGCAAACAGTGCGGAAGAGCCTGTCTGGAAGGTCGGCGCAGAGGTGTTGATATAGTGAATATCGGAGTTCAGCAGCTGAATTTCTTCTTTCGAGAGCGCCGCGGATGACGTGGAACCACCCTTGCCTTTGGCCACGTCGATGGAATAAGCCTCGCCGTGGAGGGTGCGGTACTCACGTGCGTCGGGGTCGAAGTAGCAGAACTCGACGCCAGGAACTTCAAACGTTCCCTGATGGCGAGGAACGGCAATGAAATCGTAGATAATCTTGCCCGAAGAGCCGGAAGCGCCTATCGACGTATTTTCCTCTGTTTTCGGGTCGTAGCTCTCGAAATCCTTGGGCCATTCGACCTGAGGTGCCTTGATGAGCTTCATATTTCCGGTGCCGCTGACAGTGAGGCGTAAGGTAGTGGCATCGTTTGCCTTGAGACTTTTGGGCGTAAGGTCGGTGGAAACAGAGAACTTACCTACGGCACCACTGAAATTCTCCGGCTTGGGCGATGGTAAGGCATCGACCTGTAGAGTGACGGCAGGCGCAATGACTGTCTTGCGCACTTCCTGCATCACAGACCCTCCTCCGAAGAAGATGTCGAAGGGGTCGGCAGAGCGGTTCTGCTGCATCACCGTAGCCTCATACTTGATTTCGGGTATGGTGAGCGTTCCAGTCTGCTGCGGGAATACGACATACTGGCTCCAGACGACGGTGCCATAGTTCTTGCCGTTGTAATGTTCCATCTTTAGTTCCGGCTGACGCTGACGGTTGAGTTCCTGGACGTGAAAGCCGTCGAGCTCGGGCATCTTACCTTCGAGACTCGAGACGTTGACCAACGTATACAGCTTGTATGTCAGCAACACGGCTTCCTGCTCATAGACGCGTCGCTTCGAAGCGGTGACGGCTATGAAGAGGTCCTTGCCTGTAATCTTATCGCCTACGTTCTGAGTGTGCATGCGGTCGGCCTGTTGCCCAGAGTGGACCTGGCCTTGCGACTGTCCTTGCTGTCCGCCTCGAGATGAGGAACCTGCAGGCAGGATAGTTATCGAGGGCGACGATGACTTGTAGCTCTTGCCACCCACCATGGCGGTGGCAGCTGGAATATGGTAAGAGCCCGCTTTCTCGGCTGTGACAGTGTAGGTGAAGGTGGTGCTGCTCGACGACGTGGTCTTACCGTTGACAATAGAGTAACTTGACGAACGGCTCGTGGATGGTCCGAAGTCGACATTGATACCCTCGAAGTCGTCGACACGGAAGTCATCAATGTCCTGAGTGTTTACGACATACGACACGCGAAAGCGGTCACCCTCGACGACATCGGACGGGGCTTGCACACGAACGCTGACCTGTGCCAACAGTGGGCCAGCTATGATTGTGAACAGAAAAATGAGATAGAAACGAAAGTGCTTCATCATTAATATTTCAATGTTTCAAGTTGGTAGTTGTAGTTTGCCGGATGCGCTCGGCGAAGAACATTCAACTTCGGCCACAGACCAAGCGCCCTACCACTGTTTCTCGAGCTGGCGACGTTGCGGACGCTGTTGGGCTTTATTTACCTTGTCCTGCGTCTGCTTCTCTTCTTGCTGGGCTGCACGCAGCAGCTGTTCAGCATTATCTTTCGACATCTTAGGCTGCTCAGGCTGTTGTTGCTGCTGGTCTTGTTGCTGTTGCTGCTGGTCTTGCTTCTGTTGGTCTTGCTTCTGCTGGTCTTGCTTCTGTTGGTCGTCACCTTGCTGATCGCTGCCGCCATCTTGGTTCTGGTCGTTCTTGAGCTGGTGCATACACAAGGCAAGATTGTAGCGCGTCTCATCGTCCTTAGGGTTACGGCGGAGCGCATTGCGGTAGCAGTCGATGGCCTCCTTGTACTGCTTCTGGCTCTGAAGGATAACGCCCATATTGTGGTAAGCCTGCGCTGCACGCAGCTTGTCGGTCTGCAGGCGGGCCGCTGTCTCTAAGCTTTGCATCGCCTCTTTAGGCTGACCCTGCATGATGTGGGCGTTGCCGAGGTTGTAGTGAGCCACAGCATTGGCGTTGTCTTTCTCAATGGCCTTCTGATAATCCACCTGAGCCTTGGCATAGAGGCTGTCGCGATAAAGGCGGTTGCCGTGGCGGATGAAGTAGCGATCGTTCTTCTGCTGAGCAGATGCCGACGAAGCATCAAACGTGGCAGGCAATAGCGCCGACATCACAAACAGTGACAACAGCACTGCTGCCTTTGCCGAGGGGAAGAGGCGGAACCGACGTAGCACACGGTTGCGGCGCGCAAGGATGAACGCTTCTATGATAAGCAGAATAAGTGCAGCCCAGGCGAAATCGCGGAAATGCTCGTCGAACTCGCTGTAGAGCACCGACTCCATATCGGCCTTGGCCAGTTTGTCTACGTGCTTCTGCAACGATGTTATAGCCGAGGAACTGTTGTCGACATATATATAGGCTCCACCACCGGCCTGCGAGATTTGCCGGCACATCTCTTCGTTGAGTTTAGAGACAACAGTGTTGCCGGCGTTATCGGTAATATAGCGATTGCTGCCAGGAAGAGGAATCGGGCTGCCCTCGGGCGACCCAACGCCGAGGACGTACACTTTCATGCCGCGCTTGGCGGCGGCTGCAGCGGCGGCCTCTGCCCCACCCTCGTTGTCCTCACCGTCGGTGATGACGAAGATGGCACGTCCAACGCCTTCCTGCTGCGTGAAGCTGTTGGTGGCCAATTCGAGGGCTCGGGCGATGTCAGTGCCCTGAACGTTAATCATCGAGGGTGAAATATTGTCGAGGAACATCTTTGCAGAGACGTAGTCCGACGTTATAGGGAGTTGCGTGAACGCATCGCCGGCAAAGACAATCAGCCCAATCTTGTCGTCAGTCATGCCATCGACGAGACTGCTGATAAGCATCTTAGCTTTGTCAAGACGGCTGGGCGAGACATCAGTGGCGAGCATGGAGTTGGAAACGTCGAGCGCAACGATGGCTTCGATGCCGCGACGCTTACGCGTATCAATCTTTGTGCCATACTGGGGGCGCGCAAGGCATACTATAATCATGCCCAAAGCTGCCGTCAGCAGCCAGAACTTAAGCTCGCGGCGCCAGCGTGGGACGTCGGGCATCAGAGGCTTCAGCAGTTCAGCATCACCGAACTCGCGCAAGCGGCGGCGGCGACGGTAGTCTGTCCAATAGTGCAGCAGAGCCAGCACCGGGATAACAGCTAAAGCATAGAGATAATATGGATTGTCGAAGCGAAACATTATGGTATATTCTTTAAAAGGGTTTCACGAAGCAAGAGCTCGACGAGCAGGAGCATACAGGCAGCAATGGCAAACGGAGCAAAGGCCTCGTAGCGCTTGGAATATTCCTTGACGTTCATCTTTGTTTTCTCGAGTTTGTCAATCTGCTGATAGACCTCGCGCAGTTTGTTGTTGTTGGTGGCGCGGTAGAACTCGCCGTTGGTGGCTGCTGCTATAGCCCCCAGCGTCTTCGAGTCAATCTCTACTGGGATATTGACATACTCAATATGTCCGGCTACGGGATAGGGATAGCGTGCCGTGCCGTTGGTGCCTACGCCGATGGTATAGACGCGAATGCCAAAGCTCTTGGCTATCTCGGCCGCTGTCAGCGGGGAGATGTCGCCAGCGTTGTTGGAGCCGTCGGTCAGCAGGATAATCACTTTGGACTTGGCCTTGGAATCCTTCAGGCGCGTCACAGCGTTGGCAAGCCCCATGCCTATGGCCGTGCCGTCGTCCATGAGCCCGCGCTGCACCATATCGCAACTGAGGCTGTTGAACATATTAAGCAGCACGGCGTGGTCGGTGGTCATCGGACATTGCGTGAACGACTCCCCGGCAAAGATAGTGAGGCCGATGTTGTCGTTGGGGCGCCCAGCGATGAACTCCGAAGCTACTTTCTTGGCTGCTTCGATACGATTGGGCCTTAGGTCCTCGGCAAGCATAGATGTAGAGATATCGACGCACAACATTATGTCGATGCCCTCGATGGTACGGTCGCTCCACGAATTACTGGTCTGCGGGCGGCACAGCACAAGGACAATCATCGTATAAGCCAGACAACGCAGCAGGAAAGGGGCGTGCACGAGGTACTGCCGCAACGTCTTTGGGGCATTGCGGTAGGCTAAGGTTGAAGATATTTGTAGCGAAGGATCTTTATCGCCACTCTTAAGCACATACCACACGATATAGGGCACGAGCAAAGCAAGCAGCAGAAGAAGATATGGATAAGCAAATTGCATAACTCAATAGTTAACGTATCAGATCTATCGTGAAGTAAAGAGCTGCCACGACCAAGGCAAAGGCCACGACGGCACAGGCAATCATGACGACTTTCATCGTCAGCGAACGCGTCTGGCTCTGCTTGACCTCTTCCGGAACGATTATCTCTTCTTCCGGAGCATTGGGATCTACTTCCTGTTTCGTTTGATTGATGAATTCTATGGCACTGACAAGATTGGCATCGTTCTCGTTGATCATCGTGGAGTACTTGGCGAACTTGACGAGGTCAGCCGTTTGGAACAGCGAACGGAGCTCGCGCAGAGCCTCCTCGTCCTGCACCTGAAGCAGACGCTCGATAATCTCGCCGGAGGTCATCTCCATGGCGTTGAAGCCGTAACGCTCGTGGATATATTTGCGGAGGGTGTCTGTGAGTTCGGTATAGTACTCCTTGCTGTCCTCTTCAGTCCACTTGCGCTCGTTCTTGATGCGCTCAATCTCGCTCATTGCTACCTGATGAGCAGGCAGCTTGCGTTTCCTGCGTATCAACTGGATGAGCGGTTTGTTCTCGCGCCAATGGCCGTAGAGCCATAGCAGAATCAACGCAAGGATTTGGTTTATGACCACAAGCCAGATGACCAGACGCCAGTCAGCCCACGAGAAGGGGTTGTTCTGGATGTCCTTGTGCGGAAAGAACATGTTGACATCAGTAGTGTCAACGGGAACCATCATCACCTTCAGCGCCAGGCCTTTAGACTCATAACGTTTACCATCTACTTCAGCCACGAAAGGTGGAAGAAGGGTAAAGGTGGAATCCCAAGCCGTGATGGCATAGCGGTCGATGACCTGACGGCGGTGACCGTCGTCGAGGGATATGGTGTCAGAGCCCAGACGCTCCACCACCTCGACAAGCTCAGTCAAGGCTTGGCCGGGTAGGAGGTCTGGCATCTTCACCTTCTGATTGGCATCGCACGTGAGGTCGAGCGTCAGCTCGCGCTGCTCGCCGATGAGCATCACCAACGTGTCAAGGCGTGCCTCGAAAACGACTTGAGAGCTCGCGGCCAAGGGCAACACATATAATAATATAGAGAGAAGATTTCTGCGTGTCATGATCGTTGTGCGAATAAGCTCTTGAGAGCTACTACATAATCCTGGTCGGTGCGGACGCTGACGTAATCGACGTTGCTGCGCAAGAAGGTGTCGGCCAGCACGTTCTGTCGCTCCTGCCACCAACGGGCATGGGCCTGACGGACACGCCTGCTCGACGAGTCAATCCACTGCAGATGACCAGTCTCGGCATCCTTAACGCGCAAGAGGCCGACGTTTGGAAGCTCTGCGATGCGGCGGTCGTAGACCTGAATGGCAACGACGTCGTGCTTGCGGTTGGAGATGGTCAGTGCCTGCCGGAAATCGCGCTCGTCGATAAAGTCGCTAAGCAGGAAACAGGTGCAGCGGCGCTTGATTACCTGCGTCAGATATTCCACAGCCATCTTAATGTCGGTACGGCTGCTCGCAGGCTTGAAGTCCAGCAATTCGCGAATAATATAGAGAATGTGCTTGCGACCTTTCTTGGGCGGGATAAACATCTCAATCTGGTCGGAGAAGAAGATGACCCCAATCTTGTCGTTGTTCTGAATGGCACTGAAAGCCAGCGTCGCCGCAATCTCGGTCACCATCTCGCGCTTCGTCTGAACAGCAGTGCCGAAGTCGTGACTGGCACTGACGTCAACCAAGAGCATCACCGTAAGCTCGCGTTCCTCCTCGAAGACCTTGACGTAGGGCTTGTTGAAACGGGCCGTCACGTTCCACTCGATATCGCGTATGTCATCGCCATACTGATATTCGCGCACCTCGCTGAAAGCCATACCACGCCCCTTGAACGCGGAGTGGTACTCGCCGGCGAAGATATTGCTCGAAAGGCCGCGGGTCTTGATTTCTATCTGCCTTACGCGTTTTAATATCTCTGTTGTTTCCATTTAAACGCTATACATTAAACGTTAAACGAATCATCAGGGCACTTCTACTTTGTTAAGAATCTTTGAGATAATCTCCTCGGCCGTGACGTTGTTGGCCTCTGCCTCGTAAGTCAGGCCGATACGGTGGCGCAGTACATCGTGGGCCACGGCACGCACATCCTCGGGGATAACATAACCGCGCCGCTTAATGAAGGCATAGGCACGGGCTGCCAGGGCGAGATTAATGCTGGCACGCGGCGAGCCGCCGAACTCGATATAGTCCTTTATTTCCTTCAGACCGTACTTCTCGGGATAACGCGTAGCGAAGACGATGTCGGCGATGTATTGCTCAATCTTCTCGTCGAGGTACACCTGACGTACGACCTTGCGGGCCTCCATAATCTCCTGCGTTGAGAGCACGGGGCGCACTGACTGGCGCTCGCCACCTATGTTCTGGCGGATGATGCGCTTCTCTTCGTCGAGTTTGGGATAATCGATGACGACCTTCAGCATGAAACGGTCCACCTGAGCCTCAGGCAGAGGATAGGTACCTTCCTGTTCGATGGGGTTCTGCGTAGCAAGCACCAGGAAAGGCGAAGGCAACGTGAAGGTCTGCTTGCCGATGGTCACCTCGCGCTCTTGCATGGCCTCGAGCAGTGCGCTCTGTACTTTGGCCGGCGCACGGTTAATCTCATCGGCAAGGACGAAGTTGGCAAACACCGGCCCCTGCTCTACCATGAACTTCTCGTCTTTCTGAGAATAGATCATAGTGCCCGTAACATCAGCAGGCAACAGGTCGGGTGTAAACTGAATACGACTGAACTTGGCATCGATGAGCTGAGCCAGGGTCTTGATGGCCAGGGTCTTTGCCAGACCGGGGACACCTTCAAGCAGGACATGACCATCGGAGAGTAGTCCAATGAGCAATGACTCTACGAGGTGACGCTGCCCGACTATAGTCTGGTCCATGCCCGTCATGAGATTTGTGACGAATGAGCTTTGGCGCTCGATAAGGTCGTTGAGCGCACGAATATCAATTGATTCTGCCATTGTATATATGTGTGTTATTTAAAAGTTTACAATTATTATTTTTTCTTTAGCTCGGGAATCTGAAGTTCTTTGTTCAAGGGCACTACATCAGGATTGTCAATGCCATTCATCGTGCAGATATAGGGCACGAAGTCGGTGCTCTTGAAATACTTAAGCGAGATGTTGAGAAGGGTCTTGCCGGGCGACATTACCTCAGTGGCCTGAACGCCCACAATCTCGTAGTCGCCACCCTCGAGCTGAGGATAGCTCTTTGCGGGCTTGGAGGCTGTAGCATCGGAGGATGCAGGCTTGCTCTCTGACGCTTCTGATGGAGATGCAGGCTTGCTCTCTGGCGTCCCTGAGGGAGCTGCTGTGTCATGCTCCGAAGATTTCTCAATCGTTGTTGCTTTTTGCTCCTGCGATGCAGGACTTAGCGTCGGCAACTCAAAGGGCCTGAAATAATAGCAGGTAGCATAACCCAAGAACATACAGACGAGGGCTGCCAGAATATTAAGGAATGTGCGACGTAACATATTGGAATTATTTGCATTTAATGGTTCAACGGTTTCAAGGATTTTATTCTCAACGGCCTGCGACTCGGCTGTAGTGACAGCGACTGTTTCTTCAGCAGGAGCCTCAGACTCGACCTTCGGCTCTTGAACTTCAGGTTCTTGTACTTCTGGCTCCTTTGATTCAGGCTCTGGTACATTCAACTCTTTAGATTCAGGCTCTGGTACCTTCGGTTCTTGAACTTCTGGCTCCTTATCCTCTGGCTCTTTCACCTCTGTCGGCGTTTCCTCTACCCTTGGTTCTTCTATCCTTGTTTCTTCCAGTTCATCTTCTAGCACATTTACCTCTGCCTCGACCACGTTTGGCAAATTCTCTTCGACAACGGTTTCCTCTTCTGCAAGAATCATGGAAGCCTCAGCAAGAGCGGCAGCAGCGATGGGGACTTCGCGTTCGGCGGTTTCGCCATCCAGCGCTTCCATCTGTTCGGTGGGCGTTTCATCGTTCAGGAGAACAGTCTCGAAGTCAGCAAACGGACGGTTGATAGTGTCGCGAAGAGCGGCGTCAGGCGTAAACGTCACCTTGGAATGGGCAGCCAGAAGGATGCGCTCGCCGGTATTGACATCAACGCTCTCACGCGCTTCAACGTCAACGAGCTTGAATGTCCCTAGGCCCTTGACCTTAACGAGTTTTTCCTTTACCAGCGCCTCCTCGACTACATCGAAGAACGACTGCACAAATTTCTCTGCAAAACTGACGGGGACGGTTGCTCTCTTCGCAACGCCATCCGACAGCTCAGCTACGGTTAAGCGTCTGTTCATTTAGCCTCACCTCCTTTCTTCGTGTTGCAACGCAGTGAGGTGCTGGCACGGAAGACCAGAGCCAGACGCGGAGGCACAAGCATACGTTGGCCTGTGCCGGGATTCACGACTACACGCTCCATACGTTTCTTTACTTCAAAGACGCCGAAGTTGGGAATCGTCAAAGCATTGCCGTCTTCCAGCTGAGAAGACATCTCGCCGATGAGATGCTGAATAAGCATCTTCGTATCGCGTAAGGGATAACCCTCGCGCTGCGACAAGGCAGCAATGAACTCTTTGTTATTCATAAATTAATATATAATATATTCTTACATTCAACTTTTTTCTCCTACCACCTTGCCATAGAGGTCGAAACACTCTGACGACGTAATCTCGACATCATAGAATTTGCCTATCATGGCAGTAGGCGCAGCAGGCAACGACGGCACATCTATGCGCACGAGCACCTCCGGGTCCACCTCGGGCGAGTCGAACTCTGTACGCCCAACGAGATATTCACCTTCAATGCGGTCGAAGATGACTTTCAACGTCTGCCCTACCTTGGCTTCCTGAAGCTCGTCGGAAATGCGCTGCTGCACGCGCATGAGCTTGCTCAGGCGAGCCTGCTTGACATCTTCCGGGATGGCATCCTCATAGGCTTCGGCGCTATGTGTCCCATCCTCCTCGCTATAGGCGAAAGCCCCCATGCGATCGAAGCGGACCCGCTTCACGAACTCCAACAGTTCGTCGAAAGCCTCTGCGGTCTCTCCCGGATGACCTACCATGAGTGTCGTGCGTATGCAGATGCCAGGCACTTCCTTCCTTAGGCGTTCCACGAAAGCATAGGTCTGCTCCTTCGTGATGTTCCGGCGCATGGCTGTGAGCACGGAATCAGAGATGTGCTGAAGGGCGATGTCGAGGTACTTGCATACGTTGGAATGTCTACGCATGACGGCAAGCAGCTCCCATGGGAAATCTGTGGGATAAGCATAGTGGAGGCGAATCCATTCCACGCCCTTGATGTCGGCCATACGGTCGATGAGCTCGGCGATAGCGCGACGATTATAGAGGTCCAGGCCATAGTAGGTAAGCTCCTGAGCGATAATCTGAAACTCCTTCACGCCTTGGGACACTAACGCACGAACTTCGTCCAAAATCTCTTCCATCGGCCTACTGACATGCTTACCGGTTATAAGCGGTATGGCACAGTAAGAGCAGCGACGGTCACAGCCTTCGCTGATCTTTATGTAAGCATAGTGAGCTGGAGTAGTGATTATACGGCCGGGCTTCAATGAATCGTCCCAACCGATATGTTCTGTCGACAGCGGCGACGCGCCAGAACGGGCGCTTTCACGTGACAATTCATCAACGATGCCAGCCCAGTCGAACTTGCCATACCAGCCATCGACCTCAGGCAGCTCAGCCTCGAGTTCACTAAGATAGCGCTGCGAGAGACAGCCCATCACGTAGAGCCGTTTCAGCTGGCCCTCGCTCTTGCGCTGCCCCTGTTCAAGGATGACATTGATGCTCTCCTCCTTGGCATCGCCGATGAAACCGCAGGTGTTCACCACACATATCTCGCCCTCGCACGTGTCCGGGTCGTGGTGTATGGTATATCCCGCATGGCTCAGCTGTGCCATAAGCCGTTCAGAATCTACGAGGTTCTTTGAACAGCCCATTGTGAGGATGTCTATATGATGCCTTTTCATTTGTTGTCTCCAAACAGGCTGTTAACGAAATCGCGGCGATTGAAGGGCTGGAGGTCCTCCATGCCCTCGCCCAAGCCTATGTAGCGAACGGGAATCTTAAACTGATCGGATATACCGAGCACCACGCCACCCTTGGCCGTGCCGTCGAGCTTGGTGATAGCCATCGAGGTAACGTCGGTGGCCGCGGTGAACTGCTTAGCCTGCTCGAAAGCGTTCTGACCGGTGCTCCCGTCGAGAACGAGCATGACGTCGTGAGGTGCCTCGGGAACGACTTTCTGCATCACACGCTTGATTTTCGAGAGCTCATCCATGAGGCCTTTCTTGTTGTGCAGACGGCCGGCTGTATCGATGAGTACGACATCGACATCGTTGGCCACGGCGCTCGAGAGGGTGTCAAAGGCTACGCTCGCGGGGTCGCTGCCCATCTGCTGCTTCACGACAGGCACGCCTACACGCTCGCCCCAGATAACAATCTGCTCCACGGCGGCAGCACGGAAGGTGTCGGCAGCGCCGAGCATCACCTTCAGACCGGCCTGCTTAAACTGCCATGCCAGCTTGCCTATGGTAGTCGTCTTGCCAACGCCGTTGACGCCTACGACCATGACAACGTAGGGCTTCTTGCCCTCCGGAATCATGAAGCCTTCGGTGTCGTCGCTGTTATTCTCGGTCAGCAGCGAAGCAATCTCATCGCGAAGGATGCCGTTGAGCTCGCTCGTGCTCACATACTTGTCACGTTCCACGCGAGACTCGATTCTACGGATGATATTGAGAGTCGTCTCTACGCCAACATCTGAGGTCACTAACACCTCTTCGAGGTCATCGAGCACATCGTCATCGACCTTGCTCTTGCCGGCCACGGCACGCGTCAGCTTGCCGAAGAAACTCTCCTTAGTCTTCTCAAGACCGTGGTCGAGCGTCTCCTTCTGCTGTTCTTTATTCTTTGAAAAGAAACTAAATAAACCCATTTCTTACTTATTCTAAATATATTCCAAAACAAGGCCTTATGTTCAAAGGCGAGTGCAAAGGTAAATAATTGTTCCTAAAGGAACAAGCGTTTAATAAATTATTAGATTAGAATTAAATATCTTTAGCACTGCAGCGCTCCAGCTCTTGCCGGCGCGACACTCACCGACAGGTCTGAAACCACCATCGTAGAAACATGCAATTGCCACGGGAGGCGTGCTCAGCCGTAATTAATGAGCCCTCACGACAAAAAAATAAGAAATATTTTTGCCGGAAAAAGAAAAATGCCTACCTTTGCAGCCGTTTCCGGGGTGTAGCGCAGTTGGTAGCGCTCCTGGTTTGGGACCAGGCGGTCGCCCGTTCGAGTCGGGTCGCCCCGACAGCGGAGCTCGGAAAGAGCCTCTCACCTTCATTCTCATCTTACACGTGTGAAAGCGGCTCCGTAGCTCAGCTGGATAGAGCAACAGCCTTCTAAGCTGTGGGTCTTGGGTTCGAATCCCAACGGAGTCACTAAACAGGGTCTTCTTTTGAAGCCCCTTTTTTTGCGCCCAACAAGGGGACTGCCGCTTGCCTGAACCGCAAAGCCAGAAAAAAAAGAAATCCCTCCTCAATCGTAGTGATTGGGGAGGGATTTTTAGTTTACAGCTCGCGTTCCTTACATCAAGCAGAGAGCGCTGAGCCTAATCTTGGAAGTGTACTGTTGTTTGCGAAGATTAGTTCTTGAAGAAGTCCTGAACGGCTTCGTTGGGAACCATACGCTCATCGAAGGAATAAGAACCTCTTTCGTTCTTCACCATCTTGATGACCTTTGAGTAGCTACGGCCATCGGTCTTGCCCGTCTGCAGGGTTGCGACTGTTTTCTTTGCCATTGTGCTTCAGTTTTTATTTGATTTCCTTGTGAACCGTCATGCGCTTGAGAATCGGATTGTACTTCTTCAACTCAAGGCGCTCAGGGGTGTTCTTTCTGTTCTTCGTGGTGATGTACCGAGAGGTGCCGGGGAGGCCGCTCTCTTTCATTTCTGTGCATTCGAGAATCACCTGAACTCTATTGCCTTTAGCTTTCTTTGCCATGTTAATCTTCTGTTTAAAGGTTAGGTACTGTTAGCACTCAGACTTACTGAAGATAACCCTTTTCAGCTGCTTGCTTGATGGCGGCATCCAGACCGATCTTGTTGATCAGGCGAAGGCCTGCAGCTGAGATATTGAGGCTAATCCAGCAGTCCTCTTCTACCCAGTAAAACTTCTTGGTGAAGAGGTTCACGTCAAAGACGCGCTTTGTGCGGCGCTTAGAGTGCGACACGTTGTTGCCGTGCATCGCTCTTTTTCCGGTGATTTGACAAATCTTAGACATCTTTCTAATCTTTCCTTTTGTAACTTCCAAAAATTACTTCTTCCAAACAGCGCGCAAAGGTACAGCTTTTTTCCTTATCCCCAAAGTTTTTTCGAGTTTTTTTCACTCTTTAGGAGCAGGAAAATCATTTTCGAGCTTCTCATGAAGCATTTTCAGTGCCGTAAGGGTGGCCCGGGCAACGTTTTCGTCACGACCATCATCGCCCGTGAGTTCGCGCACGACGATATCGTCCTTCGAGCCTACAGCCACAAAGATTGTGCCTACGGGGGCCTCAGGGCCGCCGCCGGGGCCGGCATAGCCAGTCACGGCCACGGCATAGTCGGTCTGCAGGCGCTCGATGGCTCCCTTGACCATTGCTGCAGCCACCTCGGAGCTGACCGCGCCTTTCTCCTCAAGCAACGCGGCCGGTACGTCAAGCAGTTGCGTCTTCAGCTGGTCGACGTAAGCCACTATGCCGCCCTTAAAGTAGTTGCTGGCCCCGGGCATTGTTGTTATGGAGGAGGCAACAAGTCCAGCCGTGCAGCTCTCGGCGGTCGACAATGTCTTCTCGGCACGCCACATATACTCACTTATCTCGCGTGATATGACTTTAGCTTGTATTATCATCGAGTCGTTTTTATTTAACAATTTACCATTTACTGTTTCTCGGTTTTTCTGCCTAATGGCTGTTCGTCGCAGCGAGGCAACTTTCAAAGTGCCACGCGTGAGTACGCCGGTGCCTCCATAGGGCAGAAATCCTTGTCGGCATATTTGAACATGCCTGTGATAGCTATCATGGCCGCGTTGTCGGTCGTATAGCTGAACTTAGGAATGTAGATTGTCCAGCCGTAGCGGCGGGCGTGCTCCTTGAATGCCTCGCGCAGCCCCGTGTTGGCGCTCACGCCTCCGGCCACAGCCACATGCTTAATCTTCAAATCCTTAGCAGCGCGGCGGAGTTTGTTCATGAGGATGTCCACTACAGTCTTCTCGAGCGATGCTGCCAGGTCCTCCTTATGATGCTCGATGAAGTCGGGGTCCTCCTGAAGCCAGTCGCGCAGGTTATAGAGGAACGAAGTCTTCAGACCGCTGAAGCTGTAGTCGTAACCCGGGATTGCGGGCTTCGAGAAGTGATAGGCATCGGGGTTGCCCTGACGCGCCAGACGGTCTATGACGGGGCCCCCGGGATAGCCTAAGCCCATAAGTTTAGAGCATTTGTCGATACACTCGCCAGCAGCATCGTCGATGGTTTGTCCGATAATTTCCATCTTATTGTAAGCCTTGACGAGCACTATCTGCGAGTTGCCGCCGCTGACCAGCAGGCAGAGGAAAGGGAACGGCGGGAGCGGTGAGGGAGATTGTTGTTCTTGTATGAAATGTGCCAGCACATGCCCTTGCAAGTGGTTGACGTCAATCATCGGTATGCCTAAGGAAGCGGCCAGGCCTTTGGCGAAACTGACGCCAACGAGCAAGGAGCCCATCAGGCCCGGCCCGCGAGTGAACGCTATAGCGCTCAGCTCCTCTTTCGTAACGCCCGCGCGTTTCAGTGCCTGGTCCACTACGGGTACTATATTCTTTTCGTGCGCGCGCGAAGCCAGTTCGGGCACTACGCCGCCATAAGCCTCATGCACGGCCTGCGATGCCGTGACGTTCGACAGCAGATAACCGTCGCGGATGACAGCCGCCGACGTGTCGTCGCACGAACTTTCGATGCCTAATATCGTAATCATTGGTTAGAGCAACCTTCGGTTAATATTTATCTTCATTCAATGCGTCAGCACCTCCACTCCATGGTCAGTCATCACGAAAGTGTGTTCCCATTGTGCGCTGGGCAGTTCGTCCTCGGTAACGATTGTCCAGCCATCTTCCTCGTCGCAGAACACCTCCCACGTGCCCATATTTATCATCGGTTCGATGGTGAACACCATGCCAGGGACGAGCAGCATGCCAGTGCCCGGCTTGCCGTAGTGGTCTATGTCAGGCTCTTCATGAAACTCCAGCCCTACGCCGTGGCCGGCCAGGTCGCGCACGACGGAGAAACCATTCTTGTGCGCATGCTTGGCAATGGCATTACCTATATCGCCCACGTAGACGTAAGGCTTTGAGCAGACCTCCTCGCCTATCTTCAGGCACTCCCACGCCACATCGACCAGTTTCTGTTTCCTGGCCGTCGTCTTGCCGCCCACGACGTACATACGTGAGGCGTCGGCATAGTAGCCGTCGAGGATGGTCGTGCAATCCACGTTGATGATGTCGCCGTCCTGCAGCTCCTCCCAATCGTTGGGAATGCCGTGGCAGACGACCTCGTTGACGCTGGTACAGCACGAGCGCGGGAAACCTTCGTAGCCCAGGCAGGCAGACGTGGCCCCGTGGGCTGCAGTATAGTCAGCCACTAGGTCGTCGATCTCCTGCGTCACCATGCCGGCGTGAATCTTGTCGGTAAGCATTTCCAGTATGCCCGTGTTGATGACGCCGGCGCGACGGATGCCTTCAATCTGCTCGGGCGTCTTGATAAGCTGGCGCGATGGCACCGTCTTGCCACGCTCCTGAGCATCAAGGATAATACGGTCCATCTCCGTCAGTTCCTGACCCTTGACAATGGACCACCTAAGCTTTTTCTTTCCATTCATGGCCGCAAAGGTACGGCTAAGCGAGTAAAAAAACAAATTTATTTGATTGAAGTTTCGCTAGCTTCACTTTTTTTAGAAGTTCTTCGAAGTGTCGAAGCGACCAAGGGTAGAGCGCTTGAAAGGTCAAGCGAGCAAGCTCGAACGCTTTGAAGTGACGAAGAGCTCCTTCATCACAACCGGCTGTTAGGTAATGTTAAATTTAATGTGAATTCGGTATAAGCTCTATGCTATTAATCTTCTTTTGTCAATGATTTCAATATTCGTTTCCGGTTTCTTTGGCGGTAGGTCGTATGCAATGAGCCTTGCATAGAGATTATTTGCAAAGTTGTCAATCTTGACTGATATATCATTTGTCGACGAAGAGCTTTCCGAAGTGGGGTTGCGTGACCTTTCTGCTTTCCAGTGGTTTGCGATCATTGCACTCCTCCGGCGTGAGTTGCCATTGGATAAATTATGCCAAGTCCCATCGATCGTGTTGGAGTGCCGAGCGGTATCCTCTGTTGGGCGCGCAGCTGAATCACAACGGGGTAAGCAATCATGTGCCTCGCGCGCGCGTGATGAGTTTTAAATTTCATTTTTCACTAAAAGTGGTATAAACTGCTGATTACTATAGTAATGACCAAGTGAAAAATGCAAATTAAATGCCGAAAATAAGGTGAAAAATAGCTCTAAATAGGCGTTTTTAGGTGAAAAAATGGGCATTTCATGCCATTTTGGACGTCTTTTTATGCCTTTTTGAACGTCTTTTTATGCCTTTTGGATGCTATTTTATGCTGTTTTGAATGTTTATTTGGCGAATACAACTGGCTGAAACAAAACAGGATTTCCGCGTTTTGCTATCACTACTATCACTAAATTCGAAGACTTGCAGCTTGTTGTAATACAACAATATTCGGATTTTAGCGATAGCAGTGACAGCAAAATCGGGAAACCCTATTTGTCATTTCTCACCATCTTAATACGGAGAGGAAGGCTTCCTTGTTGAACATGGCTTAGGGGTCGCTGTTCATTATGTCGTCTTCCTCTTCTTCCCAGAAGCTGAAATTGTTGTGGGACTGAGGCTCTATGCTGCCTCCAGGACCGCCGTAGTCAAGACCTTCGCCGTTGACATCGGTCAGACTGGTGCATAAGAGACCGCTTTGCTGTATCATCAATGCCCTGACCTCGGGCTTCTTATATGCTTGTCTTATCATTTTATTACGATTTTCTTGCCTTTATTGATGTAAACTCCCCTCTGGGTGGGATTTCCGCTCAATGTGCGACCGGCCGTGTCGTACCACTCCCCTCCATTCTGGGCGGCACCGGGGGTGAGCCTTATTTCCGTCGTCTGCTGTTCGTCTAAGTTCAGCACAAACGCCTTGACGACTTGCTCTCCATTGGCAGGAGTACCGGCAGTGATGCCGTCGGCCAGTTGGAAGTAGGCGCGGAAGGGTTTGACGGTCGTTCGCTGACTGGGATAGTAGAGGGTGTTGATGTTACCCAGGTATAGCTTTGTCTTATCGTTGGCTTCCATGACGAAGGGATCGAAAGTAGCACAGAATGTCACGGCATCCGTCTTTATGCTCTTGACTTGCTTGTTGATGGTGACGTCTGAGAATGTGGGGTTCTTGGTGCGTCCGCCGTTAAACAACCACGACACGATGTAGGGTTTGCCGGCCTCGATAGACCTAACTTCTTCGAAGTCGAGTGTCATAATGCCCGTCGTGGCGTCGAACGATGACGAGTGAAGCGTCTTGATGATGGTATTCTCAAGCGGTGTGTCTCTGAAGTCGGTCAAGTCAAACGGCAGGCAGAGGGTAATCCACGAAGTGGACTGTTCGAATGTGCGTCCTTCTAACTTGACATCAACCGTCAGACCGTCATTTTTATTAATGATAGTGCTGTTCTCACGATAGTCATACAAATCAATACCGACGAACGGTATAAAGCGTTCAACCCTCTCTGACAAGGCATCTGATACAGCGTAGAAATAGGCACGGAAAGGAGGAATCACGTTGCCTATCCTTTGCCAGGTCTTGTCTTCCTGCAACAGGTAGGCATTCTTCTCGCTACGTTGCGTAGCGATTGCCGTTCCCTCGAAGTTGGCCTTACCTGCTTCGATGGTTGTTTGGGGATTGGGCACCAGCGTGACATGCTCCTCGGTGCTGAGCGAGACGAAATCAGCATCTATGAGGGCATAATAAGGTGTCCATGCCTCTGCCACTCCGTCTTCTTTACGTACGAAATTGACCAGGGCCTCATTGGCGGGCATGCCATTCGTACCCACATAGTCAGGCGTAAAGAGATGAACGTTGCTGCTGAACGTCAGTTCGTATGGCAGGCAGAAACAGTAGGGCGTGGGTTTATAGACGGTATCTTCCACCATCGTCGTCTCGCCCGTCGGGATGTGCTGGCCGTTCTCGTCGAGTACTATGGTGCCGTCCTCATCCGTCAGATAGACGGGAGATTCCCTTGTCCGGGTGCCGTTCACAGGTGCCGTAAGCGTTCGGTCGTAGCGCACGCCGTTGGTACACTCGATGGTGGCCTTGCCGATGGGAAGCTGCTCGCGGTCGTTATAGTTCAGGTTGTCGTCAATCCAG
>CAJOLI010000021.1 GCA_905235285.1 uncultured Bacteroidaceae bacterium | reverse complement strand
GACAGAGGCGGAGGCGGAGGGGGAGGCAGAGGCGGAGGGGGAGGCGGAAGCGGAGGGGGAGGGATTGGGAGATGAGGGGGGCGTGAGGGGGATGTCGATGTAGCCTGTGGGGGCGTGTGCGGGGAGTATCCATTTGCCGGTGTAGAAGGGCATGGTCTCTTTGGCTAAGTCGAAAGGCACGCGGCCGTTTTTGTAGACAGGACGTACGTAGTATTCCGTCTCGGCGCTCTCTGGGTTGTAGTCGAGGAAGAAGGTCGGGGCATCGGCTTCGGCGGTAGCTATGAGTTTGCCGTCGCGGAAGATCTCGAAGGTGACGTCTTCAGGCTCCGAAGGGAGATAGCGCCACTGCACACAGACGCTGTCGGGCGCGGTGCGGAAGGCAATGACGCCTCTGCCGAGGCGCTCGCCGCGGAGACGGGTGTAGTCGTATGCTGTCTGTGCCGAAAGGAGGGCCGGGAACAGGAATAAGAAGGCTTCGATAATGAGTGAAAAGATCTTAGACTTGCTCATTTTGAGGGGCTTTGTTAATGGTTGAAGGGATGTCGGCGGGAGAAGCGCCGAGGGCGGACGGCGAAGGAGGTACGGATGTAGAAGCGGTATGGCTACTGAGTAATGCCGTTATTTTATCCCTGACGAAGCTCATCTGCGGTGCCGCGAGGAAGGCTGTATTCTTCTTCAGTACGAGGTCTATAGCAAGCACACTATGCTGGTAGCTCGAGAGCTCACACTGTTGCTGCTTGGCGTGCATGGCCAGAGACTTTATCTCGCGCTCTCGTTCCCTGCGTAGCTGTGCACAGATAGGTTCGAGCAGCGGCAGCACGACGTTATCGAAGAGCGTGTGACCCTGAATGAACAGGTAAGTGGTGTCGGGCGTTATACCCATATCCTTTATCTCCTGTTTCAGTGCCTGATAGTCTTTTTTTGCCTCTGGGAAACGGTTCTGCATCCACGCCATCTTCTGATTAACACGGCGTCGCAACTGAGCGAGAGACTCCTCGGGATGGGAGGTGTTGACGCTGCGGAAGCCGATGAAACCGCAGAAATCCATCATAGAGAAATACTTGTACTTGTCGTGGCGATAGCACCATATATTCCATACGAAGAGGGGCCATATAATCTGGCTATACTCGCACATGAACGCCTCGTAGTCGAGCATTGGGCGGTCATTGAGGGTGGCGGTTACGACGGCCTGATGCAGCGATGGAGCCCAGCATTGGAAACTCTCGATGGCATAGACAAAGGTGTGGATGACAAAGGGCGAGTGGTTGAGCAGGCGACTTGTCTCGGTGGCATCGCGCATGAGATAGTCGTAGTCGGCATCGACGCAGGCTATCATTGCCTCGCCGAGTTGCCGCTCGTCGAGGATATTAGTCAGTGCCAGGCGCTTGCCCTTGCCGAGTGTGTCTCTTGACGGCAACTTGACCTCGAAATAAAGTTCGGGAGTCTCGAACTCAGCCAGGATAGAGCGCCAGAAGGCTACGTCGTCGAAGCTCTCGACGTATGCCACAATGCGTTTGCGCGCCGCAGAAGGCCGCAGGCGGTTGGCAGCTTCGAAGTAAGCTGAGTTTAGATTTTTTATCAGACGCTTGGACATGAGATTTGAAGATGACGAATGATTTATTCGTTTACGATAATGTCTTCTACATCCGTGACACAGTCGGCCCACCCGTTCATGATGACGGCTGGCGAATGTGTGGTGAGGATGACCTGAGCGTTGGGGTTAAGATCCGTTATGAGCTCCAGCAGGCGTTGCTGCCACTCGATGTGCAGGCTTATCTCCGGCTCATCCATGAGCAGCACGTATGGCTGGTGGTCCTGAACGAGCACGGTGAGCAAGATGATGAGCATTTGCTTTTCACCAGAAGAGAGTACATAGGGCGTTATGTCCTCGTCGAGGTGATGGAAAATGAGTTCGTTGCTCGTGCGGTCGATTTTCTTTCCCGTAGCTTCGAAGAGTTCATCGACGAGGTCCTGGAAATGTCCCTTCTCGGCAGCTATCTCTGTGGCTTTGGTCTGTGCCGCAGGGTCGGCAGCGGTGAAGAGGGCCACGATGCGGTTGCTCTGGTTCACCTGATAGTCAAGGAAGCGGCGTTGTAGCTGATACAGCTGCCAGTCGAGCTCAGTGGTGAGATGCGCCTCCATCACCTTGTTTAGAATATCCGCGCTGACAAGCGGGCGGTCGACCCCCCGTATGACATCAAAGCGTACGCTGTCGGCGTCCTCGGGATGAAAGGTTAGGTGCACGCCCAAGTCGTTATAGTCGCGTTCGAGTTCGTCCTTGTCCTGGGTCAACCGTTGGATTGTCTTGCGCAAGATAGTGCTTTTGCCGACACCATTGATACCGCTGAGCACGTTGACTCCCGGGCGCAGATTCCAAACGACGTGCCTGATGCCACGCCAGAGAGAATCAATCTCTATTCGTTTGATGTAGTTGGCTGTCATGATTATAATGATTGCTTGTGTGACATTTCTGGCTGTAAAGGTAAGAAAAAGTTGATATCTGAAGGTCTAAAGTCAAAAGTTTTTCCTTCTTCAACATACATTTTTCACGTTTCTTACATTTTTCTCCTCCTCACATCTCTCATTTCTCGCTGAAATCAGTATCTTTGCTCCCCAAAAGGACACGAATATGGATTACATCTTTGAGACGACGATGGAGGTACGCGACTACGAATGCGACATCGAAGGCATCGTCAACAACGCCAACTATCTTCACTACGCCGAGCACACCCGCCACCTGTTTCTCCGCTCGATAGGCGTCAGTTTTGCCAAGTTACACGAGCAGGGGCAAGATGCCGTAGTGGCACGCATGAAGCTGGACTTCAAGACGCCTCTGCGCTGCGACGACCGTTTCGTTTCGCGCCTGGCCTTAGAGAAAGATGGAGTTAAGTATGTCTTTCATCAGGAAATTTACCGTGAGGCCGACATGGCGCTCGCCTTCCGCGGAGACATCACTTTGGTGTGCCTCATCAACGGGCAACTGGCCCGCACCTCGGCCTACGACGAGGCTTTCGCAAAGTTTGTGAAATGAGGGATAAGGCGTGACGTATGATGAATGAGGAATGAGCGGGCTAACCTTTCAGTCTTTCCTCCAGTGTCTGGAAGACGACGAAGAGCGAGGGGACGAAGAGGATTAGAGCGAGCGTGCCTATAAGCATTCCGCCTACGGTGCCTACGCCCAGCGAGATATTGCCGTTGGCACCGGCGCCCGTGGCAAACATCATCGGCAGCAGACCGAAAATCATCGTAAGCGACGTCATCATGATGGGGCGCAGGCGCACCTTGGCCGCCGAGAGTGCCGCCTGAGCTATGGTCATGCCTGCCCTGCGGCGCTCTGAGGCATACTCGGTGAGCAGTATCGCCGTCTTCGACAAGAGACCGATGAGCATGATGACACCTGTCTGCATGTAGATATTATTCTCAAGGCCGAACAACTGAGCGAACAGGAATGAGCCCATCAGCCCGAAAGGCACGCTAAGGATGATGGCGAAAGGAATGAGCAAGCTCTCGTAGAGGGCGCAGAGGATGAGGTATATAAAGACAATGCAGACGATGAAGACATAGACCGTGTTCTGCCCGGCCGACGCCTCCTCGCGGCTCATGCCCGCGAACTCGTAGCCATAGCCTTCGGGCAGGATACGTGCCGCTTCCTCGCGAACGGCCTGAAGGGCCTGCCCCGAGCTGTAGCCCTTCTCGGGCAGCCCGCTGACCTGAATGGCGGGGAAGAGGTTGAAGCGCGTCAGGTTGGCCGTGCCGAGGATAGGTTTCAGGTCTATGAAGCCCGTTATGGGAGCCATTGAGCCGTCGGACGTGCGTACATATATATTATTCAGCGATTGCTCGTCGAGGCGGGCCGTCACCTCAGCCTGCACCATGACGCGGTAGAGCTTCGAGAACTTGTTCATATTGCTGGAATAGTTACCACCGATATATCCAGAGAGACACGACAGAACATCGGATGGCGAGACGCCGGCGAGCTTACAGCGGGCGGCATCGACCGTGAGGCGATACTGAGGATAGCGGTTGTTGAACGAAGTCTGGGAGCGCGAAATCTCTGGCCGCGCCTGCAGGGCAGCAATGAGACGGTTGGTGACCGACATCAGCGAATCGACGCCGCGGTCCTGATGGTCCTGCACCTGCAGCTCGAAGCCATTTGTGGCTCCGTAGCCGCTGATCATAGGCTGAGTAAAAGCCATAATCTTTGCCTCACTGATTCCTGCCACACGACGGTTGACCTCAGCCATCACGCTCTTCAGATCGTTGCCTTTGCCACGGCGGTCGTCCCAGTTTTTCAGCCGTAAGAGGAACATGCCGTTGTTGGAGCTCTGGCCCGCCATGCGGCTGACGCCGACGCTCTTGGAGTAGGCCTTGATCTGAGGCAGGTCGACGAGCAACTTTTCGACGTGGTTCATCATCTGGTGCGTAGCTTCCTTGGTGCTGCCAGGTTGTGTCTGCACGGTGACATAGATGACTCCCATGTCCTCATCGGGGACGAGGGCCGTCTTAGTCGTGGAGAGTAGGAAGAAGAATATACCGAGTGCGGCCACGACGAACAGCCCCACCAACCATAATTTCTTGAGGAAGAACAGCACACAGGCGTGGTAAGCCCTGACGATTGCATGTGAGGCCTCCGAGGTCAGACGGTTGATGCTGCTACTGCTGGTGGAATCCTTTGGTTCAAGCTGTGCCTGCGTCCTTAACTTCAAGAGTCTGGCACAGAGCGCAGGGCTGAGCGTCAAAGCATTAATCATAGAGATGAGCACGGCCACGGCCATCGTCAGGCCGAACTGAGTATAGAAGATACCGCTCGTGCCTCCCATGAAACAGACAGGGATGAAGACTGCCATGAAGACGAGCGTGGAAGTGATGAGGGCCGTCGTAACCTCTTTCATCGCTGCGAGGGTGGCATCAGAGCCACTCCCCTGGCCTGTCTCTATCTTCGACTGCACCGCCTCGGCCACAACGATAGCATCGTCGACGACTGTTCCGATAACCAGCACAAGGGCGAACAGCGTCAGTGTGTTCAGCGAGAAGCCTGCAATATAAAGGAATGCGAAGGTGCCGACGAGCGAAACGATGATAGCCACGAGAGGCACCAGCGTGGCTCGCCACGAGCGCAGGAACAGCAGCACGACCAGCACCACCAGCAGGGCGGCCTCGAAGAGAGTGTGCTCGACACTGTTGATGCTGGCATCAAGGAAGTCCTTCGTCGACATAAGGTCTATGAGTTCCATGTCGGCAGGCAGGTCCTTGCGTATCTCCTCTACGAGTTTGTCGATGGCGATGATTATCTCATTGGCATTGGAGCCAGGCGTCTGCGAAATCATACACGTTGAGCCGGGATGGCCGTTGATCTCGCCATCGATGGCGTAGGCTTGCAAGCCCATCTCCACGCGCGCCACGTCCTTAAGGCGAAGGACACTGCCGTCGGGGTTACTGCGTATGACGAGGTTCTCGTAGTCGGCCTCCTCCTCGTAGCGCCCACGATATTTCAGCACATACTGGAACGTATTCTCACTCTCCTCGCCCAGCGTGCCGGCAGGGCTCTCTACGTTCTGCTCAGCCAGCACAGCGGTGATGTCCGATGGCATCAGGCAGTGCTGCGCCATCTTGGCCGGGTCGAGCCAAATACGCATGGAATAGTTGGAGCCGTAAACATCGACTTCGCCGACACCAGGCACACGCGAGAGGCGCGGCTCGATGTTAATCTTGAAATAGTTGTTGAGGAACGCCAGGTCATAGGTGCCGCCAGGACTATATAAGCCCAGGGATTTCAGTGTCGAGGTCTGCCGGCGCATGACGGTGACACCCGTCCGCGTCACTTCGGCCGGCAGCAAGCCCTGCGCCTGCGCCACGCGGTTCTGCACGTTCACGGTGGCCATGTCGGGGTCGGTGCCCTGCTTGAAAAACACATTGATACTCGCCGAGCCGTTGTTCGAGGCGTTAGAGGTCATATAAATCATGTTCTCCACACCGTTGATGGCCTCTTCGAGGGGCACGACAACCGACTTCTGCAGCGTCTCGGCATTGGCACCGGTGTATGAAGCACGTACGCTGACCGTAGGCGGGGCGATATCCGGGAACTGCTCTATTGGCAACTGCGTGAGGCCTATGGCACCCACGATTACAATTATCACTGATATCACGCCCGCAAGGATGGGACGGTCTATAAAGGTCTTGACGTTGAACATTTATTCTGCGTTTTCAGCTGCAAATATAGCAAATGTTCATAGTTAACAGTTCAAAAGACCAAGTTTTCTTGCTTTTCCTACGTTTTTATCACATTCTCTTCCGCTTTTTTACTATCTTCGCGGCCGGAACGACTGACAATGGCTGAAAGTCCCATAACATTACTTCAACGACAGCGCGCCCTCTTGCAGACAGAATATGCCTATGAGAAGGCCGAATTCCAACGGCTCACCGAGGCTACCGGCATCGAGAGCAAGGTGCGACGTGGCCTGGCGTGGTTTCCGCTGACGATAGGACGCAGCTACCACAACTCGCTGGATCAGCTGGTGGTGGAGGTTACAAGACCCACCCCAGACCCCTCCAGTGAGGGAGGGGAATTCTCCGGAGGTAAAAAGGATGTCACAGCGCAGTTCCTCCCCTCCCTCACGGGAGGGATTGGGGGCGGGTCTGATGTATCTTTATTTGAGCCCGGCAAACCAGTCTGTTTCTTCTCTGAAGATGCCTCGGGCGACCGCCACGGCACTGGCGGACTGCTACATTATTATAAATTCATAGCTCAAGTCAGCTTCGTTGAGGATAACCATATGGTTGTTGCACTGCCATCGCCAGACGCGCTGGAGCAGATTCGCGATGCCTATCGTCTGGGCGTACAACTCTACCTCGACGAGCAGACTTACCGTCTGATGTTCGAGGCTCTCGACGAGGTCATCACCGCTAAGACTGGCCGTCTGGCAGACCTCCGCGAGATATTCCACTCTACCCTACCCTGCGGTAAGTTCACCTTCGAGCCCGTGCGCTTTCCGTGGCTCAACACGTCGCAGCAGGCTGCCGTAAACGAGGTGCTGTGGGCCAAGGACGTGGCCGTCGTCCACGGCCCGCCGGGCACAGGCAAGACGACGACGCTTGTCGAAGCAGTCTATGAGACTTTGCGCCGCGAGACACAAGTCTTGGTGTGTGCGCAGTCGAATATGGCTGTCGACTGGATTGCAGAGAAGCTGGTCGACCGCGGCGTCAGCGTGCTGCGCATAGGCAACCCGACGCGGGTCACAGACAAGATGCTCTCGTTCACCTACGAACGGCGTTTCGAGAGCCATCCCCTCTACACTGAGCTGTGGGCTGTGCGCCGTGCCATACGTGATGTGTATGCCTCTAAAAGCGGCAATAGCGAAAGCCGACATCAGAAGATAACCCGCCTGAAGGAGCGGGCCACAGACCTTGAATACACCATCAATCAAGCTCTCTTCAGCGATGCCAAGGTCATCGCTTGCACGCTGGCGGGCTCTGCCAACCGCCTGCTTACGGGTATGAAGTTTGGGACGCTCTTCATCGACGAGGCCGCTCAGGCTCTCGAGGCCGCTTGCTGGATTGCCATACGCAAAGCCCACCGCGTCATCCTTGCCGGTGACCATCGTCAGTTGCCACCCACGATAAAGTCGCCAGAGGCCATGCGTGGCGGACTCGACAAGACACTCATGGAATACATCGTCGAGAACAAACCGAGAGCCGTCTCGCTGCTGACGGTACAATATCGTATGTGCGACACCATCATGCAGTTCCCCAACCGCGAGTTCTACGGCGGACAGCTCACGAGCGCACCTGAGGTCAAGTACCGTGGAATTTTGGATTGGGACACTGCCGTTGAATGGATTGACAGCCAAGAGCCTGCGCTTTCCAATAAGTCCGAGACATCAGGCCTTACCGCACAATCGGCCGAAACCGCCGCAGGTTTATCCAAGGTTAACATAGCCGAAGCTAAACTCACCCTGGAAGCTCTTCACCAATACTTTGAGAAAATAGGCAAGGACCGCTTGCTCGAGGAGAACGTCGATGTAGGCATTATCTCGCCGTACAAAGCACAGGTAGCCCTGCTCCGGCGCCTTCTGCGACAAGACAAGTACTGGAAACCCTTCCGGCGGCTCATCAGCATCAACACCGTCGACGGCTTTCAGGGGCAGGAGCGCGACGTCATCGTCATCAGCCTCGTGCGCTCTAACGAGCATGGCGACATAGGTTTCCTCAGAGACCTGCGGCGCATGAACGTTGCCATCACACGCGCACGTATGAAACTAATTATTATAGGCGACCGTGCCACTATCTGCCGGATGCCCTTCTATCGCCGGTTGGCTGAATATATCGACGAGCAGTGGTAGAGAAAAGAGCTCACCTGTTAATCTGTAGATTTGTTAACGTGTGAACCTGTTAATCAGCCAACACTTCGCGTGCCCTTTCGAGTGCGAGATTTATGTGTGGTTGTATATCTTTCTCGCCTACAATGGTGGCGAAGTCATTGCGCATCAGCACCTCATGAACCTTCGGATTGACACCTGAGAGGATGACGTGAATGCCCTCAGCGTGCGACATCTCAACAAGGTTTTGCAAGTTGTGCATGCCCGTAGAGTCCACGAATGGCACTTTACGCATACGTATTATACGCACCTTCGGGCGCTGCGGCATACGGCCCATAATCTCCTCGAAGCGGTTGGCAATGCCGAAGAAAAACGGTCCGTTAATTTCATATACCTCGCAACCCTCGGGAATCTTGAAGTGCTCAAGATTTGTTGCTTCGAAGTCGACGTCGGAAGCGGGGTCTATCTCGTCGGTGAGCACGCTGACCTGCGTCGTCTCAGCCATACGCCGCATACACAGCAGGCATGCCAACATCAGACCTACCTCGATAGCTACGGTGAGGTCGAAGACTACCGTCAGCAAGAATGTGATGAGCAGCACTGAGATATCTGACTTCGGGTTCTTAAGCAGTTGGCGGAAAGTGCGCCAACCACTCATATTGTAAGCCACAATAACCAGCACACCAGCCAGGCAAGCCATAGGGATATACTGAGCATAAGGCATAAGGATCAAGAAGATGAGCAACAGCACGAAGGCGTGTACGATGCCGGCCACGGGAGTGCGGCCGCCGTTGTTGATGTTCGTCATCGTGCGCGCTATAGCTCCCGTGGCTGGTATGCCGCCGAAGATAGGCGTAACGAGATTTGCCACGCCCTGAGCTATAAGTTCCTGATTGGAGTCGTGGCGGTCGCCGATGACACCGTCGGCCACCGTAGCCGAGAGCAGCGACTCTATAGCTCCGAGCACGGCAATCGTCACGGCCGGAGCAAACAGCTGGCGCACGACGTCCCACGACAGTGCCGGCACCACGGGCAACGGCAGCTCGGCGTTGATGCGGAAGCGGTCGCCAATCGTGTCGACCGTCTGAGCAAGCCCATAACTCTTGAGGATAAGCACGCCTATCGTCATCACGAGGATGGCGACAAGCGAGCCCGGCAACTTGTTGAGGGCCAACAGGTGGCCGTTGACGTACTTAATCTTGTTGACGTAAGGCCACAAGGCAATAATCAGCACCGAGCCAATGCCTACGACAGTGCTCCAGAGGTCGATGCTCGCGAAGTTATGGAAATAACACCCCCACGTCGAGACAAAGTCCGAAGGCACGCCACCTGCGATGCTAAGCCCGAAGAGGTCCTTGATTTGCGTCGTGAAAATCGTGAGTGCAATGCCGCTCGTGAAGCCTACGACGATGGGATAGGGAATATATTTGATTATCGTGCCTAATCGCAGAACACCCAACAGAATAAGGAACGCGCCCGCCAGCAATGTGGCTATCATCAGGCCTTGCATACCATATTGCTGGATTATGCCGGCAATGATGACGATGAAAGCTCCGGTAGGGCCCCCTATCTGCACACGTGAGCCGCCCAGCAGCGAGATAATCAGACCAGCGACGATAGCCGTGATAATGCCCTGCTCGGGAGTGACGCCCGAAGCTATACCGAAAGCGATAGCCAGAGGCAGGGCCACGATGCCTACGATTACGCCTGAAAGCAGGTCCTTGATAAATGTTTCGCGATTATAATGGCGCAGTGCGCCGACAATACTTGGTTTCATGCTTACATTTCCGTTTGCGGCTGCAAAGGTACGGCGAGGAAACCACTTTCATGCCCTAAAGATATAAAAAGCGTAAAAAGCGTGTGCGTTTTATTGATTTATTCGTAATTTTGCAACGCAAAACAATTCTCACTACACTCCGTTTACTATGACTCCTATACGTACGATTGCACGACGCTGCTTATTTATATTAATGTGTATAGCTTTCTGCGCAAGAACGGCAACAGCACAGACCACTGTGCCCGAAGGACAGACGTGGTGGGGATATTGGCATACGAGCAACACAGCCGAGGCTGTAGCGCCGTTCAATGCAGGCAGCAACAGCTGCAGCCTACGCGTCACGGCCTTCGGCAACCGCCAACTGGCTGGCAGCGTCCTTCACGGCATACGCTTCTGGATTAGCGACAAATCGACAGTCACTGCCGCCCGCGTGTGGGCGTCATCCAAGCAGCCGTCGGCAACCGTAGCGCCCGACATCGTGAATAAAGAGATTGGCCTCGATCAGCTGCGCGACCTCAACCACGACGGACAACCCACCGAGGTGATGCTCGACGAAGCCGTGACGCTGCTCGCCAAGAGCAACCCCTACGCCAATGCCTATGTCGGCTTCACGCTTGAGGTGTCAGGCGGCACCAGCTGCCAGATGATAGCGTCAGGCAGCAATGGACCTGCGAACTCAAACTTCTACGGCAGCACCGACATCGCCTCCACCTTTGGCGCATTGGCCTTGCAGCTGATGATTTCCAACGACGACCTTAGCGCTTTCAGCGTTGCCACGACAACACTGCCCGCCATGCGAGCTGCGCGTGGCAAAGAGTTGCAGAAAGAATGGCCGATAACGCTCGCCGGCACAACGGCCGTTACAGACTTAGACTACGAAGTAAAACTCAGCGACCAAATCGTAGCTCAAGGCCACTACGTACTGCCTGCGCCACTCGCAGAGCTTGGCGCCACAACGACGTTACCCATTTCCTTCGACCTCACAGCAACGCCAGCTGAGCACGAATGTTCACTTACCCTGACGAAGGTCAACGGACGTCCTAATGAAAGCGCCGATGCGACCGGTCGTGCAAGCCTCTGCGTCCTGTCGCAGGAGCCGATGCGACGGGTCGTGCTCGAAGAGGCCACCGCAACTTGGTGTAACAACTGCACACGGGGCATCGTAGGATTACGGCGCCTGGATGCTCTGTTCCCCGACAAATTCATTGGCATCGCGATGCACGGCAACGACGACCCGATGCTTCTGCCCGCCTACCGCAACAGCAATATCGGCAAGAAGATGCTGAACTTGCCAATAGCATATCTCGACCGCGCCGTACGACTCGATCCATACATAGGCAGCCATGCCCTATCCGACGTCCACTTCTACACCGACGAAGACGTGCGCAAACGACTGGAGGATCTCACCGTTGCTGACATCGGTCTTGACGCACAATGGGCTGATGCCGAGCGAACGGCAGTATCTCTGACGACAAGCACTACGTTCCGCTACAACAGCGACACCGCACATTATGGACTCGCCTTTGTTCTGATTGAGGATGGTCTCCACGGCGAAGGAACCGACTGGACTCAGCTCAACGGCTATAGCTCTACCCAGGGCAAGAGCGAGGGGCTGGACGACGACATGCAGGAATTCGTTGATGCGCCATATCGCATCGAAGGTTTTCGCTTCAACCACGTGGCCGTGGACGTAGCAGGTATTGACGACGGGCTTGAAGGCAGCGTAAGTGCTCCCCTGCTCGCTGATGTCGGGCAGACGTTCAACCACACGATAGACATCAGCACAAACGCCATCATTCAAGACCGCGACCAAATCCACGCCGTAGTGCTGCTGCTCGACACTGAAACGAAGGAAATCCTCAATGCCGCGCGCGCCAGCATCAAGCCCTTCGACGCAGACGCCGTAAGGGACTTACGCCCAGGGCCTAATCAACCGACAGGTTTTTCAGCCTATGACACCGCAGGGCGACGCATCAGCAGCCTCCCCACCGCCAAGGCGGCAGCAAAAGGCCTTTATATTGTTAATGGGCAAAAGGTCGTCGTGCAATAGTCCGTTTACTTGACTGCAACCTTGCGTCCGTTGACGACGTAAATGCCAGGTTTGTCTGTAGCCTTAACCTCTACGCCACTGAGAGTATAGATCTTTGTCTGGCCAAGCATCGTCTGCTTCGGGCTTACGCCTTCGATGGCTGTCACAATCTGGTCGTAGGCTTCCGGTGACATGGCGATGAGGGTAGGGATATTTCCTTCGTCGTCGGTCAACGAGACAGCATCAATGCTGGCGTAAGCTACATCCTCGGGCAGTTCAATCACCTTCTGAGCGCTCTCGGGATGCTGGTGGAAGTCGGTATGACCATACTGCAGGAAAGCTCCCAGGCCCTCGTCGAAGACGTAGACATAAACAGGCACGGCATCGGCACCTTCCTTGACGGTTGTGCCTTTCGCAGCCCACTTCACGACAGGATTAGCGCGCGAATATCCGTTCTGCTCACGGTAGAGGAGGCGGGCGGTGCCCTTGCCGTACATCAAAGTGGCAGTATCGTTGTACTTCTGTGTGATATCGTAGTGCGAATCTTCAACTGTCAGGTCGAAATAAGTGCGGCCTCCGTCATGGGCCTTAAGTTCATTGAGCGTGAGCACGTAAACCATGACATCATCGCGCTCGTCGAAGACCCAAGGTTCGTCGAAGAACATAGCTTTGAAACCGCCCTCGGCCGGAAATTCAATGGAAGGCGCGTTGAGGTCGTGGAAGACAGCGTATAGCGTCTGAGGCTTATCGACGACAAACGTGTATGGATTCTCCTCGGAGATAATGACAGCCCCCTCAGGATCCATGCGGTCTTTCCAATACAAGAATTCATAGCCGTCGGCAGGGAAGGCTTCTACCGTGACTTTGTCGCCTGCGGCATTAGGGAACTTGTCGATGTCTACAGTTCCATGTTTGTTTTGATGGAAGTTGATGTCCACAGAAACTCCTTTGAAGAAGTAAGCGAAGAACAGGATCTGAGGTTCATCGGGGAAGTTTGCCACTTTCTTGGCGTCATTGGCGCTCTCGTATTCTACGGCGTACTCGCCCAACATCTCAATGGGGAAAGAAAGGAATGCACTTTCCTGGTCCGTAGTGACAAGCTCGTCCTTGGTAATGTCAAACTGTCCGTCGCCATCGTCGAGGAACCAACCGTAGAACTTTGAATCATCTGTAGCCTTTGCGTGGCCAAGCAGCACAACCTGAGTTCCCATTACTACGGGGAATTGCGACTTGTAATCGCGCACATCACGATAGACAAGAAGTCCGGAGTTCTCGGCAGACGTCAAGGCTACCGTCCCGTTGCCTACGGCTGTAGCACGCACGAAAGCATTGACGTAAGATGACACCCCGATGTCTTGAGCGACAGACGAAGTTGCAGCAATGAGAAACAAAACTATGGCCAAGCCATTACGTTTCAGTGTGAGAAATGTTTTCATATCGGTAAGGAAAAAATGTTATATTATGAGTTATCTTACAAGTATCTTACTGCCTCCGCGGACGTAAATGCCCCGTTGGAGGGCAGGCCCGTTCACGCGCTGACCTTGCAGATTGAAGGTAGTGTCGTCTTTTGCTTTACGCTCGACCTCGAGCGCCTCGACGCCATCGCCCTCAAAGCTGTCGACATGAGCTTTTGTGGCATTAACGAGGGCTCCCGTCTCGGTGTTGACAATCATTGCTACGGCCGTGAGGTTATACGGGTTCTGCATGATCTTGTTGCCGTTCATGACGACGCGGCCGGCATAAGTCTGTGGCTCGCCCTTGACGATAGGCGCCTTGATGCTGCCAGCCACCCCCGACTTCACGCCCAGAGTGGCAACAGCTACGTGGTTGTATTCTATGTCAGTGATGTTATAAGGTGACGCATAAACCTCATCCATATCAGCATCGGGCAACTGACGAGGAGACTCGTTAGCATAGTAGTTGACCTGAGCCCACTCTTTACCCTCGCCGCGAAGTCCATCCTCGAGAATCACGAAGATAACAGCATAAGGAGCCTTCTCGCTGTCGAGGCCAAAAGTAGTGGTGGCGTTGCAGACGATGTAGTTGCGCCGTTCATTCTCCCACTGAGCTGTCAGCTCTATCTTTGCCTCTGCCGGCACATCCAATGCGGCAGCGAAATCTTTGTTGAGGCCATAGTGTACGCCGCCCGAAGTGCCCTCATAGGGGTAGGCCGAGGTGACGCGGTCGATAATACACCTGGGAATTGACGAAGGCACGAGGCCATTGTCGTGGTAGGAGTTGATGTGCATCGGTTCGTTCGTGCCGCTGTGCACGGCAATGGCAATACAGCGATCGCCAAACTCTTTGGCAAGATTCCTAATGCCCACAATACCGCGGGTACAGTTGCCACACCAGGTGCCAGTGAATTCCTCAATAACGGACGTGCGGGGAAAGTACTCGACAGCAGCAGGATCCTTATAGACGAAACGAATGTTCACGGTAAGCTTCGCAAGACCTATCATTGCCGTAATCGTAGCCGTCAGTTCGCCATATTGACGGGGATTGGAAGCGTCAAACTGCGTCAGCGTATAATTCGAAGCAGGAACGCTAAAGGCCTTGTTCTCATACTTATCTGTCGTTATCATATTACAATCGCTTCCCATGCACCACTGAATGCGTTCAGGATTTATGGTGTTGCTATGGATTTCCAGCGATGCCGTGCCGCTGAGCGCTTGCGACGTGAGGTTTGCCAGGACAAGGCCGTTGGCCGGATTCGTGGGTGGATTACTCTCGCAGACTAAATCGCCCCATTCGTCCTCCTCAGCATAGATTGTTACGGTGGCGCCATCAGGCAGGTCGTTGCCCTGATAGCGGAAGACGGCCGTCTGAGCCCAGGTGCTGAGCGTCAAGGCTGCCAAAATAATTAAAGAAGTAAAACGTTTGTTCATATCCTATTGATTGTTTTGAAATTCACTTTCTATAGGCTGCGAGAGGACCCCGACCTCCACTACCTGTAGCACGCCGCTGTTGTCGTAGACAAAAGCCACGAGAGCCATATTCCCAGGGTTCCAACCGTCGTCTAGAATATAGTCGAAGGCGACTCTGGCATACGCTCCGGTCGACACCTCAAACGGTGTTCCCCAAGCGCCATTGACAGCGGCACGAAGTACATGATTATGCACGTACGAGCCATTGCGCGTACCATCGGGCATAGACTGCAAGGTAACGATGCCGCTCTCTGTGAGCCATAGCTGGAGGTTGCCTTTCACGTCGTCGAGGCCAAGGGCCTGGATGTCAGCATGAAGCTGGCGCGACGACTCGTCGTAGGCCACTGTTGCGGTCAGCTGCAAGCGAGGTTCTTGGCTGATGACATCGCGAACAAGGGCTCCCCACTTATCTGGATTACACGGCTCAGACGTGCGACTGACATATCCCTTAGGCAAAGTGTTTGCCACGCCCCAGTGATTGACATATTCATCGCCCAGCTCCGTGCGGAGCCCAACGACACGCGCTGTACTGTAACGTGCGAGTTGGCCCCCGTGGATAGCTACTGAGATGACTTTGTCCGAACCATATTGTTCCTTTATCTTTTCAATCTCGGCGGCAGCGGTTGGGCAGTTGCTGCAGTCCTGCCCCGTGAAATCCTCGATGAGCACAGCACGGTTGGCATCTACTGGCGGCACATAGACCAGACGCTCGTCCTCGTCGATGTGCGAGCACGACGCGAGGATGGCGAAGAGTAATAATAAATGAAATATGTGCGCTGACTTAGCCATGTGTATTTTCTTACATTCAATTGTGAATTATGACCAGTGACTTATAAGCTCAGAAGTTGTAGTTGTACGACATCGTAACACCGCGCGTAGCAGGCACCCAACGACAGACGCCACCCGAACAGTTCATGCCGGCACGCGTACGGCCGTAGCCTACTTGCAGACGATGAGCCTTATGGTTGAAGGTGACGCTGCCCATATAGTAATGAGTGTCGGTCTCTCCGACGTTGTACATGTCTGAGACAGTGAACATCCAATGAGGCAGGAAGGTCAGTTCTAGCAGGCCAAAAGCCCAGTCGCCCTGGTCGTCGTCGGTGAAGAGGTACTGCGCTTCTCCCCTCAGTGTCAGCTTAGAATTGATACGCCAGCGCGCATCACCTACGATGATGTTGCTCTCAATCATTCCTCCGTGCCCTTCTACGATGGTCTGATTATACCGCTGGTTCATGTACATCAGCGTCAGCTTCCAATCCTGAGTAAGACGCTTGTCCATCTGCACGTTGATGTCCTGGTAATAAGTGTCGTCGCCTTGATTGAAGAAGCTCTGGTGGTAGCCCTCGCTGCCACGGGGCTGTTTGTTTGCGAGCTGCTTCTCGATGCTCGTTCCACGAACATGAGAGACGTTGAGTCGAAGGTTTGTTCCGTACTTGCCGCCCAAGGCTGTCTTGCGCTTGAACTGGTAGCCCAGCTCAGCCTGATAGGCCCATTCGCCATCGAGATGCGTGGCGTAGGGATAGAGGGCAGCCAAAGCGTAGGTATGGTCGAGGGTAAAGGCGGGCAGGTGGTTGAGCATCGATGAAGTGCCGTCCATGGAGCGTCGGCTGCGGAACGACATATTGTCGCTGCGCTTGGCCTGCAACAGCACGCTCATACCCCGCTGCGAATAGCTGCCCGAGAGCATCGCCACGCGCCCGGGACGGTAGACATAATCGTTGTCGCGACTGGGGTCTTGCCCTTTCTGAGCATACTCGGCCAGGATGTTGAGCCCTCCGCGCTGCAAACGAGCCCTGACGTCAAAGGCATTGACGTTTTCCGGCAGATTGAGTTTGTGCACAGGATCTACCATTATCTGATCGCGACTGGCCTTCTCGTGCTTGTTCACAAACGAGCCGCCGAGGTTGAGGTAGGTCTTATGTTCGGCTAACGCAGGAATCCACTCTTCGATATTAAGCTCTGCATCAGCGCCCGTGACCCACGACTTATTCAGTTCCCAGTAGCGACGTTGCTTACCAGAGAGGGCTTTCAGCGTGACGCCCTTGAACGGCTTATAAACGAGGCGACCGCCCAGCAGCGAATTGTCGATGCCAAGCGTCCGTTCCTCATAAGTGCGAAAGATGAATCCAGAGCCAAACTGCTCATAGAAGTTACCTGCCGTAAGTTCCACATTCTTTAGACGGCCTTTCACCCAAACATTAGGTAGCCCCCAGCCTTTAAAATCATTTTCATAGCCTGGTAAGGGGTATTCGGTGAACTCAAGCCGGGCCCCGGCATCGACAAAGCGGCTCTGCAAGAGAACGTCGGCATAAGTATTGGTCAACGCCCATTCGTCGTAGTCTGGCGCACCAATCTTAGTATCCTCCTGCGGGATGAGGACATCACTCTGCACGCTCCCGCTCACCGTCACTGTCTTCTGCTGTTGCGCGAGAGACGCGGCACAAATCAAGATCAGGACAGAGCCGGCAAGAATATGGCGTTTGGCTGTCTGTGAATCCTTCATTTCTTCGTTATGTCTCGTACCTTATCTATCAGCTCTTCTTCAGCCCCTTCGGAATAGCCATTGTGTCGATAGACGATTTTACCATCGCCATCGATGATTAAGGTGTAAGGTATAAGCTGAATGCCAAGGGCTTTACAAAAATCACTATTGGGGTCGAGCAGGACGTCGTAAGTCCAGCCATGGTTGTCGACCAACGGCTTCACCTTATTAGTATTCTGCGCCTGATCAATACTTATGGCAATGAGTTTCACGCCCGTTTCCTCAACCCAGTCGTCATAGACCTCAGCAATGGCATCGAGCTCGCGGTTGCAGGGCTTACACCACGTCGCGAAGAAATCGATGATGATAGGCTTGCCCCCGTTGAGGCGACAGAGAGTGTCCGTCTGTATCGTCTTGCCGGAAATATCTTTGAGGGTTATTGCCGGCAACTGTGCTTGCGCTGTCAGGCCCAAAGCCAAGCACAGGGTGAAAATAGTCACGAACTTTTTCATAAGCTTGATTTATTCTATGGTTACGCCTTAATTGTTCTGTCAGTCCACCATTCCCAAAGGTCCAAGACGCATAAGGAACGGAGTACGTACAGACATCATGGTGGTAGAGAAACCTGAACGCATGGAACGGATATATATGCCGTCGCACTTATAGCCTGGCCAAGTGCCTCCGTCGGCCAGCACGGCAAAGGTAATGTCCTCGCCATCGGAATTACTATGCACCAGGTCTGCCACCATCGTTGCTACCGGCGTAGTAGCGACTCTATTAGCCGAGTTATCTGTCAAGTAGAAGGCATCGTAGTTTGAGGCATTAGCGTAATAGAGGTTCTCTGCTGAACGGAAGATGACGCGGCAGTTACCACGGTCGAAGCCAAGGGGAACAGGATTTTCAGCCCACCTGTCGTTACGGATGAAGCGCATGAAAAGGCTGTCATGGCGCATCATCAGCTCTATACGCGTAGCTATGACGGCATCTCCGCTGAAGCCTCCCAGGCTATATGTCCCGATTACGTCGTTCTCAAGATCATATTGGGCGATGGTCAGCGTGCTGCCATAGCCTTGACTCTCATAGCTGACGGTGCCTCGACGAATGAAGCCCTCCACGTTCTCATCCACGACGATTCGCACCGTGTTGCCTTCAATAGAGGGATGAAGCCAATCAACATTTGTGGAGAAAGTCACAGGGCGATCGTGAGTCAGCGTGTATTCTATGGTCGTACCGGCATTCTTGACATAATGGCTCTCCTCGCTAAGCCTGCCGATGACCATCCCGCGCTGCTGCACAGGAATCTCAAGCTTATCGCCACGGGCATCTGTCACCGTGAGGACGGCGGTACGTCCGTCCAGGCCATCGTTGCCAGCCACTGTGACGTAGATGACATCACCTTCGACACGAGCCTCAGCCCACGACGATGAGCTGCTGACGGCGAAAGGCGCTACTCCCGCCACTTGCACAGAACCTGTTCGACCGGCTGATTCAAATAGGAGGTCGCTACGAACGATGCTCATCGAGCTCGTAAACGTCCGCGGTTCATCGTCCTCGCCGCACGCTACGAACGACAGGGCCGCCGCGAGCGCCACTACGAAGAGCACCTTCCCTGTCCTGACGCGCTGAAAGAGCGGCTTCAGATGGCAGATCAGAGTTACGATATTATTTTGACGACTCATAATATATTGTTGCTTCTGGTTAGACTTTCTTGTTTTCAATAAGTTTATCGCCAACGGGCTTCAATCCCTAATTTTAAATAAAGAGACGATATTCAGGAAGATGCACGAACCATTAGTAGCCCAGGCGGCATCGTCAAGAATTTGTGCGCCATAGCCTTCGTCAAGTTCGTAGAGGGTTATGAGCAGCGCCGAAGTGCAGTCGTAGCGTGGGTTTGTAGGCGAGAAGGTGAAGTTAGGATAGAAGCGGTTCTTGTTCCACCGTATGGTGAACGAACATTCGGGAGCGACCCAGACGCCTGAGCCATAGGTAGCAAAATACACGCTTGTGCCGCCATACTGACCGACGACCTGCGGCCCGAGAATCATATCTCCGGTATCGTAGTCGAAGGACATCACGAGCTCGTACATTGGGCTCAAGCCGCGCAGACGGTAGTTGCACTCGAGGCGGTTAGGCACGAATTCCACGGTGGCCGAAGCATCGCCGTTCTGGTAACGCATGGTATAGCGTCCGGCATAATCACCGAAATGCATGATGTCGTTGGGGAAAGGAACGCCCGTCAGTGTGAGCGACGCGCCGTCATTGGCCTGCCCTGTCAGTTCGAGGCTCTCGGTGTCAAAGTCCAGAGCCTGCACTCTGACGCCGGCGATGCTGATTGGGCGATAGAAACGGATGCCTTTGTCGTTGAAGGTAAACGGCACTCCGAGGCTGTCGCCACGAAGGTACATACGACGGTTGACGAGGTCGAATGTCCCTTCGGCATCACCCTCAAAGCCTTTGACGAAGTTGTCGAAGATGTTTATGGTTTGGCTGGCATAGTCGTCAGAAGGAGCTGTGAGCCGGCGCAGATACATTGTGTTGTGAGTCTTCTTGCCATAAAGGGTTATCTCATCCTCGCTGATTTTATTTACCACGAACTCAAATTCTCCGCCTTTAGCCTCATACTCTCCGGAACTGGGCGTAGAGAAATAATGAATGAGATTGTTGAATGAGTCGAAGGTCAGGACCGGCCCATTATCGTTTGTCATGCGATAATAGGAGGTCTCAACGCTGTCGGGAATGAGGGAGCAGGCAACATCTACGGTCAGGGAATCGAACTTGAGCAGGTAGATGATTCCCCCGTACTCGATCTCGCTGCCGGGATAATACTCAAATTCCCAGCCGTACTCGGCCGATCGCAGAATCGACTTAACATTATCCATCGTGTTCTGAAGGCGCGCAGAAGCGGGCTCGTCAAAGAAGTCTTCCTGCTGCTTGAAGCACGAGGTCATCACCGTTGCCATCGCCAAAACGATGACGCCAATGAGCGGGGCCTTAATTTTATGTATGCTGAACATATTTTCTCTCGTATTTCGTTCGTTCAATCTAAACTTAGGTCATCGAGGTCGACAAGTCCGCTTGTCACCTCAAATTGTCGGCGCTGCAGGGCGTTGCGCAGGGCTTCGATGTCGATGCCGAAAGCGCTGAGCATATATTCCTTCACCATCTCAAGCTTTGTCGTGATTATGCGCTCGCCTTCAGGGCCGGCTTCAGCCATCCATGCCTCCCACTGCCTCTCGCTGTTGCAGACGAACATCGAGAGCATCTCGGCGAAATCCTCGGAGTGGGAGTGCTGCGCGTAGTTCGATATAAAGCCCCGCTTAAGGAAGCCTTTGTTGAACGGCGCCTGACTCCATTTGTCGGCCACATAGTCGGCGCCAGACACAAGCTGGAAATCAGCCGAATAGTTGACGGTCTGATTCAGGATATGCGTGAATTCGTGGTGAATAGTCTGCAAGTAATACAAGTTCAGGTCGTCGGCATTACCCAGATGTTCTTCGAGATAGTTGACGCCCGAGAGCAGTATCTTGCGGCCGCCCTCGGCTGTGCCGAGGATATACGTTCCATTGTTGCGATACTCCCATTCGCCGATGGTAAAGATCATCTTTGGGAAATAGGCTCTCGTGAAGTCAATACCTCCGACCTCATCGTAGGCTTCGATGCAGATGTATTTCACGAGGTGAGCCAGCTTCACGGCCAGCTCATAGCGTGCCGGTACTGTGTAGTAGTTCATATCCGACTCAATATCTTCGTATCGGTATTTGAACGAGATATTGTACGGCTGCACGTAATTGCGCTGCAACCAGTAGTCGAACTCGGTGTAGTCGACCTTATCAACGGTTATGATGCTCTCGTCACTGAGCTCGTCGTCAGAGCATGCTCCCAGCATAACGGCGCCCGCCACGAAGCAAGCGACGCTTAGCAACTTGAGATAACTATTTGCTGAATTATTCATGATTGTCAGAGTTGAGGAGTCTTTATTGGTTCTAAGCTCTGCCCGCTGAGGTCCTTGCCGTCGATACGGGGCTCCGTCGTGCTGCGGGGATTAGGCTCTACGCCGTCGTGCTCGCTGGTACGACGAGCTCGCAGCGGGATCTGCACAGCGCGGCGCAAGTCATCGACAGTGAGAACATCTGTGCGACGCTCGGGCTGTCCGCTGGCGTTCATGACTCGGCGCACAACCTCTATGCCGTAGCGTTTGATGTCGTACCATCGCAGTCCGGTCTGCAGCGTCTCTATTCTGCGGAAGCCTAAGACGCACTGGAGCATAGCTTCCTTCATTCCGCCTTCAGGTCCGATATCGAAGGCCGGATTGAGATGCTTCTTTATGGTGGATTCTATGCCGCGCGGGTCGCTGTAGCTGTAATCTACCGAGTTATAGAATTCGGCGATGAGCTCCGGCGTGAGCACGAGGTCGGTCTGTACGATATTCTGCATCCACGTCGTCAAGTCGGCGGCGGCCTTGACATAGTCGCCCTTGAGGACGTAGGCCTCAGCGCGGTTGAGCAGGCATTCGTCGGTGGTGAATGCCGGATAGACGGTCCTGTAGTAGCCTGTTCCTGCCACGGCGTCGACGTACTCGAAGAGGTAAGGCAGTTTCCAGAAGATTGTCTTGTCCAGGTTAGTGGCAGAATAGGTATTCATGCCCATAAAGAAGACGTCGCTGCCCCAGATATTGAGGGCTTCGCCATCCTCGTGCTCGGCGAGATATTTGCCATGGGAGTACTTAGAGAGGTAGCGGTAAGGTCCGAAGACGAGTCCCATATATGAGTATGATGTCAAGAGCAACAGGTTGCAGTTGAGCGAAGCGTCGATGTAGTGCTGAGAGATTGCATTCCAGTCGCGCGTCATCGTGGATGTGTATTGCCAATCGCGCAGCATAGCTTGTGGAGCGGCTCCTACGCAGCGTGAGGCGTAGTCTATGGCGCGGTCCCACTGCTCATAGTAGAGGTAGAAGCGGGCAGCGAAGGCGTAGGCGGCGCGTTGGTTAAAGTGGTAAGAAGGCACCTGGTAGTCAGAGCCTACGAGCGGGAGTGCTTCCTGCAAGTCTTTGTCTATCAGCCTGTAGACCTCGGCCACGGAAGGGCGGTCGGGGTTAATGTCGAGCGTTGGAGCCGTAGCTGTCATGTACACGATGCCCAGCTGAGAGTCGGCATCGGTCTTGCGATAAGCCTGCGAGAAGAGATTCACGAGCATGAAATGAGCGTAGGCTCGACAGAGCAGCGCTTCGGCCTTATACTGCTTAAGCTTTGTGGTCGTTGCGCCGCCTATCTCCTCGATAGCCTCGAGTGCTGCGTTAGCCGTTGCGATGTTTGAATAGCACTCCTCCCAGAAGTTCTCGGGGCTCTGGTTGTTGTTCTCCGTTACGTCCTGCCAGGCATAGAGCTGGTCTGCAAAGCGTATGGTGTTTGGGTTGTCGGAGCCATAGTCGTCGACGTTGTCAGACATCATTTCGGCCACGTACAGCGGGTCACGTGTCAGATATGCAGACACGAGCAGTTTCTGAATCTTGCTCTCGCTGTCTATCTCAGTGCGGTTGTCGGGCAGCACGTCGAGGTAATTGTCGCAGGCAGCGGGTATGAGGGTGAAAGTTGCTGCAATACAGCAACATACGAGGACATTGTATAATCTTACGATTGTTTTCATAGTTTGCTGTATTGTTTAAAGTCCGAGGCGGAGTGTCATTGTGAACTGCTTGGGCATAGGCACTGCGACGCCACCCGAGTTGGTGAATTCCGGGTCTTGGCCGTTGAGTTTCTTGTCGGCGTAGATAAGGAAGCAGTTGGTGGCCTGCAGCTTCAGTCCGAGACTTCCAAGTCCAAGGTTGCTAATCTTGTCACGCGGGAAGTCATACGCCAGCGAGATTTCCTTCATACGTATGAAGTCGCCTTTGGCGATACGTTCCGTCGAGTAGTTGTAAGAGTTGTACGCTATGCTGAGGTCGGTATCGTTGCGGTTTTGCCGGGCGCTGGCGATGACAGGTATTGTCGTCGAAGCCTCGTCGCCGGGGACGGCCCATCTGTTGCGGAACTCCTTGGGCATGGCTGTCAGTTCGCTGTAGTAGCTCGAGAATACGGGGTCGAGACGTACGACGTTGCCGAAGCTGTAAGTCATGAAGACGTTCAGCGTGAATCCTTTCCACTTGAAGATATTGCCGAGAGAGCCCATATCAGTGGGGTCTGCTGCGCCCGAGTACTTAAGGAAGTCGAGCTCCTCGCGGTCGATAGTCTGGAAGTAGATTCCGGAGACGGTGCGCTGTCCGTAGCTGTCGTAGAACGTAGGCAGCCCTTGGTCGTTGAGTCCTGCGAAAGGAATGCTGAAGATGCTGCGTACGGGATATCCCTCGAGAGCGAAGCCGCTGCCTGCGACGAGGTCAATGAGTCGCTCTGCCGACTGCAGGTCTGTGACTTCGTTGGTGGTGTGCGAATAGACGAAGCTGGTTGTCCAGGCAAAGTCTTTCGTCTTGATATTAGTCGTTGAGAGGCTGAGCTCTACGCCGCTCGACTTCATCGAAGCCACGTTGGCGTAGTTCTGAATGCTACCCGAGTAGCCGGAGGTCAGCATCGAGCCGATGAGGTCGTAGTTGTTGCGTCGATACCAATCGAAGGTAAGGCTGATGCGGTCTTTGAGGAAGCCTGCTTCGAAGCCTATGTTCAGCTCATGTTTCTTCTCGTAGGTCAGCTCGGGATTGGCGGGCCAGGTCATGGTGATGCCGCTCTCCTTGACGGAGGTGAACGGTCGCCAGGGGTTGTAGGAAGCGTAGATGGCCGTTGAGTTAGTTACAGCAGCGGGCCCGCGGTCGGCAGTCAGCGAGTAGCTGGCCTTGAGTTTGAAGGCCGAGAGTGCGGGGCGCAGCTGGTCGAACCAGTCCTCCTCGTGCACGTTCCAGGCGGCTGAGATATTCCATGTCGGCAGCCAGCGTGCCTGCCGGCTCTTGCCCATTCGGTTGGTGCCTTCGTAGCGGAGAGTGCCGTTGACGGTATATCTGTTTTTCCATGAATAGGTGGCATTGGCGAAGAAAGCGGCATTACGCTCGCGCGTATTATTTAATGTATAGTAGTTGGTGTTGCGTTCCATCATCTGCTTGAAGGCGAGATAGCTGAAGGCCGATATCTCTCCGTTGTCGAAGAGCACGCCCCAGTCGCGGTTCCAGGTGGAGTGCCTGTTGACGTGGTTGATTTCCATTCCGCCGTAGAAATTAACGATGTGGACGTCGTTGATGACATCGTTGTAGGCGGCTGAGGCTCGCATATCGTAGCCGAACATACGGTGGTCCGTGCGCTCCATGATACCGCCTTCGGGCATTACGGAGACGGGCAGGGCATAGATATTGTCCGGGTCAGTATAGAGGTACGGATTGCGCCCGCGAATGGTTGAGTTGTCCATTGCCCGGTAGGCCATCGCCTGGTTTGAGTTGTCGCGTATGGAATGTTCCTGCGACGTGCCTGAATATTTCATGGCCCCGAGCAGCGAGAGCTCAATCTTGTTGATTGGTTTATATGTCAGCTTGCCCTGCAGGCGGAAGTCTGCCACGCCGAGGTCGATGTAGTTGTTGTCGAGCTCGTGGAAGATATTGAAGGGGGCGTAGTTACGCGTGTAGAAAGCATCGGGGTCGAGGGCGCGCGAGGAGTTGAGGGCGAAGCTGTAGGGGTTGATGTCGAACGAGCGTGCCACGGCTCCGTTGACGGGATCAACCTCGCGGCTGAGCGTTCCGGGGGCTTCCTGGCTGCGGTAGCTGGCGTTTGAGATGATGCCGAAATTGACGCGCTTCGAGAGGTTGAAGTTAGCATTGACATTGGCCGTGTATCGCTCTACGCTGCTCTTGAGCGTCCAGCCCGGGTCGTACATCGCGCTTACGCTGGCGTAGTACTGTGCCTTGTCCGACCCACCGGAGATGCTGACGGAGTGCGTGTGCTGAACATTTGTCTTGAAGAGGAGGTCGAACCAGTCGGTATTGCGATACTCGGCGTCGCGAAGGTAGGCGGCGATGTCCTCGGGGGTGTTGCGCAGGGCAAAGGAGCCTGTCGCGGGGTCGTACTGCGAGAGCATCTGATACATCTTGCCGTATACGCCCGTTTCAGACGAGTTTGCCAGTTCGGCGTAGTTGAGATAGCCTTTCTGCTGCAGCTCTTGATACACCGACATCTGGTCCTGCGAGTTCATGATGTTGAAGTTGCGGTAGTTAGGCTTAAGGCGCATGGTATATTCGCCGGTGTAATTTATGCGATTCTGCCCGGCGGTGCCTTTCTTCGTCGTCACGACAATCACGCCCGCCATGGCACGAGCGCCGTAGATGGAAGTTGCGCTGCCGTCCTTGAGGATCTCGAAGCTCTCGATGTCGTCGGAGTTAAGGCCTGCGATAGCCGAAGAGATGAGCGTATTGGCGTCGCCCGAGCTGAGGTCGTCGGCGCTCACCTCTACGACATCCTCCATGATGACGCCGTCGACAACCCACAGGGGCTTCGACGAGCCGTAGATACTGGTTGCGCCGCGGACGCGAATCTTCGGCGCTGCGCCGAAGGTTCCGCTGACGTTCTGCACCGAGACGCCGGCAGCCCTGCCCTCGAGGGCGCGGCTGACGTCGGCGACACCGTCGAGCTTCGTCTCGGAGGCATTAAGTTTTGTTGACGCGCCGGTGAAGAGGCGCTTGTCCATCTTCTGCATACCGGTCACTACGACTTCCTCCATCACAGCATCTTTCGAGCGCAGCCTCACCGTCATGCCGGCGCGGGCTTTCGCCACCTGCGTCTCCATTCCGATATAGCTGATGACGAGGTTGCGGCCGCTCTCCACTTCAAGCGTGAAGCGGCCGTCGATGTCGGTCTGGGCACCTGTCGTGGTGCCTTGAATCATCACTGACGCCCCGATGACAGGCTCGCCGTCGTCCTCAAAAAGCACCTTGCCGCTTATTCGGTTTTGTGCATCGAGGGCGGCAGCGTAAGCTACGGCTGCCACAAGAATCAGTATTATCCTTTTTATCATATGGTTAACTTAAAATTTTCCGTGTAAAAAAGATTCTGCCTTACTGGCTCTCTGTTTTTCGCGTGCAAAGGTAGGAATTTTCTTTCAAATATGCAACTATTACAGCACTTTAATTTTGCTTTTCATGGAAGTTATGCAGCCTTGGCCACGGAAGTCAAGGAAAACAAAGAAGTTATGCGGTCTGCGGCCACGGAAATCCTTGGAGTGTCAAGAATTTCTTTGGTTCTACCAAAGGTCGCTCGACACTTCAAGGACTCCCGCCGCAGAGCGGCATAACTTCGGGTGATATTAATGCGGCTTTGTCAAGCCACTTTCTCGAGACGCTTCATCATTGCGAACATGAAGAGCGCCGCGATAATGCAGACCGCCACGAAAACGAACCAAACGGCAGCCAAGGGAATGGAGCCCCAGAGGTAGCCGCCTACGCCCACCAGCTTGTTGCCGATGGCAGTGGAGACGAACCAGCCTCCCATCATCAAGCCTTTGTACTTCGGCGGAGCAACTTTTGACACGAAGCTGATGCCCATAGGCGAGAGCAGCAGCTCGCCGAACGTAAGGATTAAATAGGTAGTGATGAGCAGGTTAGGAGTCACGTCAGCCATATGGCGGCCTACGGTGTTTCCGTCGGCATCGACGACCGTCTCCGGCATAGGCAGGCCGAACGAGAACACGGCCATCAGGATGAAGGCGGCAGCGGCGATGAGCATGCCATAGGCTATCTTACGCGGTGCCGAGGGCTCCTTGCCTTTGCTCGCCAGGCTGCCGAAGAGGGCCATGGAGAAAGGAGTGAGGGCGACGACGTAGAAGGGGTTGAACTGCTGGAAGATAGGAGCTGTGACAGCTGCCTCGTGCGCGGAGGTGAGATAACGCCATACGAGGATGCCGATGGCTGCCAGGGCGCAGACGCCTGCTATGCCCTTTCCCTTCGGCGTCTTGCTCTGCACGACCGAGAAGCCTGAATATACGATGACGATGAGCATCGTCAGTGTCAGCAAGTTCCAGGGGACATCAAACACCATCGACTGCACGCCCGAGGATGTCGTTGCCGTGTACTCGTCGGCGAAATAAGTCAGGGAGAGGCCGTTCTGGTGGAAAGCCATCCAGAAGAAGATCACGACGGCGAAGACCATGCACAGCGCCACGATGCGCTGCTTCGTCTCCTCGGCAGAGAGCTCCGGCTCGGCGGCCTTGGCCTCCACGCCCTTGCCCGCAGGCACTGCGTGCTTCGCAGCCCCTTCTGTGTGGCGGAACGTAGAGCGGAAAGCATAGTAGATAGCCATTGAGATAATGAGCGAAGCGCAGGCCACGGCGAACGAGAAGTGGTAGGCGTCGTTGCTCGAGTAGCCTAACGAATGTTCTGCCCAGTCCTTAATCATCACGGCGGCGGTGGGAGCGTAGAGCGCACCGATGTTTATTGCCATATAAAAGATGGAGAAACCTGCATCGCGCTTGTCCTTGTAGCGCGGGTCGTCGTAGAGATTGCCGACCATCACCTGCAGGTTGCCCTTGAACAGGCCTGTGCCGAGGCCGATGAGCACGAGCGCCGCCAGCATGACGACCAAAGCCACCGTGTCGCCTCCGAGCGGAACCGAGAGCAGCAGGTAGCCGCCGAACATCACGAGGATTCCCGTCGTAACCATGCGGCCATAGCCGAAGCGGTCAGCAAGCCAGCCACCTACGATAGGCAGGAAATAGACGAGCATGAGGAAGTCACTGTAGATTTCTCCCGCCCAGCCGGCATCGAGGCCATAGTTGGCGCGCAGGAAGAGGGCGAATACGGCGAGCATCGTGTAATAGCCGAAACGCTCGCCTGTGTTGGCCAGGGCAAGGGCCCAAAGGCCCTTAGGTTGATTCTCGAACATAGTTATTTTGGTTTAGAATTTAACTTTTCGAGCACAAAGATAATATCTTTTTCCGACTCCCGAAGGCTTTACGCAAAAAAAGTACAAAAAAATTAAGAGTTAGGAATTAATAATTAATAATTAATAGTTGATAGTTAATAGTTAATAGTTTAGAGTTGTTGGGGTTGTTGCGCTTCGCTCAGCGCTTGCGATGCTTCACACTTGAAGCGCTCGACCTTTGGTCGCTTTGATACTTCGAAGAATATCATTCAAAAATCAATTT
>CAJOLI010000020.1 GCA_905235285.1 uncultured Bacteroidaceae bacterium | reverse complement strand
CCTGTGGCTTCGTTATACACGCGTTCTGTTCTTGTCTTGTGCTTCATTGTCACTTCTTTTTTTGCCTCCGAAAGTGACAACTTTTTCTAGTTTAAGTCATACCACTTTTAGTGAAAAATGAAATTTAAAACTCCTCACGCGCGCGCGAGGCACATGATTGCTTGCCCGTTGTGATACAGCGGCGCCCGCAACAGAGGATACCGCTCGGCCACACCAACACGACCGATGGGACTTGGCATAATTTATTCCAATGGCAACTCACGCCGGAGGAGTGCAATAATCGCAAACCACTGGAAAGCAGAAAGGTCACGCAACCCCTCTTCGGAAAGCTCTTTGCCGACATGATATATCAATCAGGATTGACAACTTTGCCAATAATCTCTTTGCAGGGCTCATTGCATACGACCTACCGCCAAAGAAACCGGAAACGAATATTGAAATCATTGACAAAAGCAGATTAATAGCATAGAGCTTATACCGAACTCACGTTTAATAGCATAGAGCTTATACCGAATTCACGTTAATCCCTAATCTCTATTCCCTAATCCCAGTAAGCGATGAAACGAAAAAGCCAGCCTCATCTTGCGACGAGGCTGGCTATATTGTTTCTTAATACCAGCTTAATGCAGCAGTTCAGCTACGGCGTCATTGAGCGCATACATCGATGGGAAAACACGATCAGCACCGGCATCCCACAGTGCATTGTCGGGCAGAGGCCCTGTGTTTACGGCCACGGTGAAAATGCCGGCAGCCTTGGCCGCCTGCACGCCCAGGGGCGCATTCTCCACAACGATGGCCTCGTCGGCCGCAATACCAGCCTTCTTCAGCCCCATGAGATATGGTTCCGGGTAGGGCTTACCTTGTTTTACATCGAATGCCGTTACCATCAGTTCCGGCGAGAACATGCCAGGGAAATGACGGTTGAGGTTGTCGAGCAACGACAGCTGACCAGAGCCGGTGACGATGACGCGCATAAGCCCTCGCGCGCGTACATTATTTAATACGTCAGTGACGCCAGCCATAACGGGCGCCGCGCCCTTAGCCAGAAAGTATTTGTTAAACTCCTCGCTCTTGGCAGCATAGATATCGCGTATCTCCTGCTCTGTGGCATCACGCCCCCAGGCGCGCTGCGTCAGTGCATTGATGGTGCCGGCGCCAGTGCGACCCTCGTTCATATAAACCTCTTCGGTCGTCATCGAAAGGCTGTAGCGCTCCACTGCCTTTACCCATGCGACGGCGTGCCCCGGCATAGAGTCGAAGAGCACGCCGTCCATGTCGAATAAGAATGCTTTAAGCAATTTGGGAACGATGATTAACGATTAATTATTACTGCTTACGACAATCAACCGAGGCGTGCTTTGATGGCAGCCGTCTCAGCTTCGTAGCCAGGTTTGCCAAGGAGGGCAAACATATTCTTCTTGTAAGCCTCAACGCCTGGTTGGTTGAAAGCGTTGACGCCGAGGAGCTGGCAGTGGATGCCGCAGGCACGCTCGAAGAAGTAGATGAGCTGTCCGAGGTGGTAGGCGTCGAGGCGGTCGATGGCGATGCGAATGTTGGGCACGCCGCCGTCGACATGAGCCAGTTGTGTACCAAGCTCTGCCATCTTGTTGACTTCATCGACGCGCTTGCCGGCGAGGAAGTTGAGGCCGTCGAGGTTCTCGTCGTCGCTGGGGAAGAGGAGCTCGTGCTCGGGCTGCTCGACGCTGATGACTGTCTCAAAAATTGAGCGCTCGCCATCCTGAATCCACTGTCCCATGGAGTGGAGATCGGTGGTGAGGTCTACGCTAGCGGGATAGATACCTTTGGCGTCCTTGCCCTCGCTCTCGCCGAAGAGCTGCTTCCACCATTCAGCTATGAAGTGTAGCTTGGGCTGATAGTTAGCCAAAATCTCTATTTTCTTGCCGGCGGCGTAAAGAGCGTAACGCGTGGCAGCATACTGGGCTGCAGGGTTCTCAGCAAAGGGCGCAGATGCTGTCTGTTCCATCTCCTGAGCGCCCTTAATGAGCTGGTCAATATCGAAACCGGCAACGGCTATAGGAAGCAGACCTACGGGGGTGAGCACGCTGAAGCGACCTCCCACGTTGTCGGGAATGATGAAGCTCTTGTAGCCTTCCTTGTCGGCACATGTACGGGCAGCGCCACGCTTAGCATCGGTGATTGCCACGATGACCTTGCGGGCAGTGTCCTTGCCGCGCTGCTCCTCACATTGTTTCTTTAGCAAGCGGAAGGCGAGGGCCGTCTCTGTAGTAGTACCGCTCTTACTGATATTGATTACTCCGAACTTCTTACCACGAAGGTAAGTCGTCAGTTCGCTCAGGTAGTCCTCGCCGATATTGTTGCCGGCAAAAAGAATAACGGGGTTCTTGCCATCGGCGATGAGCCACTGGAAGCTGTTGGAAAGAGCTTCGATGACGGCCTTCGCACCCAGGTAGGAACCGCCGATGCCGGCGACCACTACGGCGTCACATTCGTTCCGGAGAGTAGCTGCTACGGCTTTAATCTCTGCCAGGAACTCAGGTGTAATGCTGCTGGGCAGGTGCAGCCAGCCAAGGAAATCGTTACCAGGGCAGCTGCCCTCTTCAAGTTCCTTCTGAGCTTCGGCTACACGTGGTGCCAAAGCGTTGATAGTCTCAAGGCTCACGAAAGGAGCCACTTTGGAAATGTCGAGTTTAATCATTTTATTATAGTTTTTGAATATGTAACAAAACAAAGAAGCCCGACGACCATGTCGTCAGGCAGGGCGTGCTTAGCGGAAACTATCAGTAAGTAGTTTGATTTCTATCGTTGGGGCAATACGCTCATAGAGTATGTTGTAGACAGCGTCGAGGATAGGCATGTTCACGTGAAGGTGGCGATTGATTTCTTTCATACACTTCGTGCCGAAATATCCTTCGGCAATCATCTCCATCTCCACCTGAGCGCTCTTCACCGAGTAGCCCTGCCCTATCATCTGGCCGAAGACACGGTTGCGCGAGAACTGGCTGTAGCCCGTTACGATGAGGTCTCCCATATAGCAACTCTCGAAGATGCTGCGGTTGATGGGGTGAACGGTAGAAAGAAAGCGGTTCATCTCCTGCAGGGCATTGGCCATGAGCACAGCCTGAAAGTTGTCGCCATACTTAAGGCCCTTGCAGATTCCTGCCGCTATGGCGTAAACATTCTTGAGGACAGAAGCATACTCGATGCCGATAACGTCTCGCGAGGTCTTGGTCTTTACATACGACGAGGCCATCATGTCGGCAAAGTCCTGGGCTCGCTGTTCGTCGCTGCAGCCTACAGTGAGATATGTCAGACGCCCGAGGGCTACTTCCTCTGCGTGTGAGGGTCCGGCAATGACAGCCAGATTTTCATCGGGCACGTTGTAGAGTTGATGGAAGAACTCGGAGACACAGAGGTTCTCGTCGGGCACGATGCCTTTGATGGCCGTGACGTTGAACTTGTCGCGAAGCCGCACCTTCAGCTTCTTCAGATGTCCTTTCAAGTAGGGCGAGGGCGTCACCCAGACGAGCGTATCATTGTTGTCAACGACTTTGTTGATATCGGATGAGAAATCGATACGCGAGACGTCGAAGTGCACGCTCGTGAGGTAGGCCGGGTTGTGGCTTAGGCGTTTGAAGTCTTCAATACGATCGTCGCGACGCAGATACCAAGATATGCGGTCGTTCTTCTCCAACATCATCTTTGCAATAGCCGTGGCCCACGAGCCACTACCCATGATGGCAATGGAAGACCCAGGCTCTCCCCCCGCCATCCCGGCCCGGGTAGGAGCTGTATCTTTTGACTGTTTGTTACCGAATCCTAACACGATTTATGAATGACGAATGAAGAATTATGAAGTACGAAATACGCATGTGATGGATGAAGTTTTATAAATTTTGAAGTATGAATTCCGAATGCAGGCCTTGCGAGGTGACCACTCCTACAGGGATGGCGAGGGGAGAGTCTGGTTCTTGTTGAGTATTTCCTCCAACTCCTGTACACTCGGTTTCATGATGTCAAGCTTGTACTTCTTTATCACCTCGCCTATCTGCTGCTGCACCTTCTGTGCCTTCTCGCCAGAGAGGTCGCTGACGAGGTTGTAGCCGCACTTGTAGAGGATGGGGACGATTTCTTCTTTGAAGCCAAGAGCCGTGAAAGCTTCGGGCTTGTCCTTTGGAATGCGCTTCTCGGGCTTCATCTGCGGGAACAGCATAATCTCGCCGATGGCAAACTTGCCCGTGAGGAGCATCACCAGACGGTCGATGCCAATACCTATACCAAAGGTGGGGGGCATACCATACTGTAGGGCACGTAGGAAATCCTGATCGATGATCATGGCCTCGTCGTCGCCCTTGGCGGCCAGGCGCATCTGCTCCTTGAAGCGTTCTTCCTGATCGATGGGGTCGTTGAGCTCGCTGTAAGCGTTGGCCAGTTCCTTGCCGTTGACCATCAGCTCGAAACGCTCGGTGAGACCAGGTTTCGAGCGGTGCATCTTCGTCAGCGGCGACATTTCCACAGGATAGTCGGTGATAAATGTGGGCTGAATAAACGTGCCTTCACACGTCTCGCCAAAGATTTCGTCAATGAGCTTGCCCTTGCCCATCGTCTCGTCCACCTCGATACCGAGCGTCTTGGCCACCGAGCGAATCTCATCCTCGTTCATGGGATAGAGGTCGTAGCCCGTCTTCTCCTGAATAGCCTCGAGGATGGGCAGACGACGGAAGGGAGCCTTGAATGAGATGACCTGACCGTCAATCTCCACCTCGGGCTTACCGTTGACGGCAGTGCATATCTGCTCCAGCATACGTTCAGTGAAGCCCATACCCCAGTTGAGGTCCTTGTACGAGATGTAGAGCTCCATGCAGGTGAACTCCGGGTTGTGGGTCTTATCCATGCCTTCGTTGCGGAAGTTCTTGCCCATCTCGTAGACACCCTCGAAGCCACCCACAATCAAGCGTTTCAGGTAAAGCTCCGTGGCAATGCGCATATACATGTCTTGGTTCAGCGCATTGAAATGCGTCATAAACGGGCGTGCCGTAGCTCCGCCGGGGATGTTTTGGAGGATTGGAGTCTCCACCTCCGTGTAGCCTGCATCGTCGAGTATGCGTCGCATAGTGCGGATGACGGTGGCGCGTTTGAGGAACGTCTCTTTGACGCCGGCGTTGACAATCAGGTCGACGTAGCGCTGGCGGTAGCGCAGCTCGGGGTCATCAAACGAGTCATAGACATTGCCGTCAGCATCCGTCTTCACGATGGGCAGCGGCTTCAAGCTCTTGCTCAGGACCTTCATCTCCATCACGTGGACACTAATCTCGCCCGTCTTCGTGCGGAAGACGTAACCTTTCACGCCGATGAAGTCGCCCAGGTCGAGCAATTTCTTGAAGACAACATTATAGAAGTCAGCCTCCAATGCATCCCGCTGCACATACAGCTGAATCCTCCCCTTGGAGTCCTGCAGCTCGGCAAAAGCGGCCTTGCCCATGATGCGCTTGCTCATGATACGGCCTGCGATGCTCACGACGAGGCTGTTCTCAGGTGTCGCGGTGTCACGCACATCATTACCTTCCTCGTCCTTGCCTATGACGGGCAGGTCCACGAAGTCGGCGATGATGTCGGTGCTCCAGGCCGTGACAGGGAACTCAGCAGCGGGGTAAGGCTCAATGCCCAAGTCGCGCAGAGCCTGCATATTCTGGCGGCGAACAATCTCCTGCTCGCTTAACTCAAGTACTTTCAAATCCATATCTGTTGAATAGTCTGATGATTTCGCCGCAAAGGTACAACAAAAATTCGATTCCGTGCTCCTTAAAGCATAGTTTTTTGCTATCTTTCTCTCTGCGCCCGGCCTAAAGGGAGGCTTTACGCTTCAGGAAAGGGATCACATGAATCACTCTGACCTGAATACCGACGGCGTAGCCCCCGCAGTGCAACGTCGGAAATATCTTTCTTGGAGAGAAATATCCTTTTCGGAGAGGAATATTACAAAAAGGACATTTTCTTCTCTAATAAGACAACGATAGACAAGAATATAATACCTATCTTTGCAGCGGAAATGAAGAAAAAATGTATTGAATCATGAAACGGACATTCTTGCTTTTACTTCTTCTCATCTGCGCATTCTCCTTCGTCGCAGCACAGACGCTCGAGGAGTGTCAACTGGCTGCCGAGCGGAACTATCCACTGATTGCGCAGTACGACCTCATTCAGAAAACGACGGACTTGACGGTGGCCAACATCCAGAAAGGATGGCTGCCACAGGTGTCAGCTTCGGCACAGGCGACTTACCAAAACGACGTGATATCCTGGCCAGACGCAATGAAGAGTCTGATGCAGCAGATGGGACTGGAAATGCGGGGCTTAAAGAAAGACCAGTACCGCATCGGCATTGATGTGCAGCAGACAGTGTTCGACGGTTTTGCCATCAAAAGCCAAAAGGCCGTGGCCCGTGAGCAGGGTAATGTGCAAGTTGCACTGAACGAGGTTAATTTATATAATGTACGCAAGCGCGTGAACGAGATGTATTTCTCACTCCTGCTGCTCGACGAACAAATTCAGCTCAACCTCGACCTACAGCAACTGCTCAGCGGCAACGAACAAAAGCTGGCCTCTATGGTGAAAAGCGGCACAGCGGCTGAGAGCGACCTGCAGAACGTCAAGGCAGAACGGTTGAACGTGGCACAACAGCTCCTCAGCTTAGAGTCACAACAGCGGACACTGCAAATCCTACTCTCAACATTCTGCGGCCTCGAGGTTAAAGAGGTGCAGAAGCCCGTTCTGTCCGTTGCCACTGAGTCACGATTAACAGACAACCATCGACCTGAGCTGAAGGCCTTGGACGCACAATTAGGGTTACTTAACGCACAGGAGAAAGCTCTCGATGCAGCGTTGATGCCCAAATTCGGCGTTTTCGCTCAGGGCTTCTACGGCTATCCTGGATATAATATGTTCGAGGATATGATGAGACACCGCTGGAGCATGAATGGTATGGTGGGTGCTCGGTTGACGTGGAACATCGGAAGCCTCTACACCCGCAAGAACGACAAGGCAAAGTTACAACTGCAACGCGACATGACGGAGTCGAACCGCGACGTATTCCTTTTCAACAACAATTTAGAACAAATCCAGCAGAACGAAGACATCAGCCGTTACCGCCAGATGATGTCTAAAGACGAAGAGATTATAGCCTTACGCTCTTCGGTGCGTAAGGCTGCCGAGTCGAAGCTCGCACACGGCATCATCGACGTGAACGACCTTGTTCGCGAAATCAATGCCGAGAACGCTGCCCGCGTGCAGCAGTCGATACACGAGATAGAAATGCTGAAGGAAATATATGACAACAAGTTTACGACAAATCATTAAGGTTATGCGAAAGACATATACACTGGCAGGCATAGCCCTGCTCATGGCCGCTTGCGGCAACAACGAGAAAACGTACGATGCCACGGGTGTGTTCGAGGCTACTGAGACCACCGTATTTGCAGAGCAAAGCGGTGCACTTCTGACGTTCAGCGTCGAAGAAGGCGACATCATCGACGCCAACAAAGAGGTCGGAATCATAGACACGACGCAGACGTGGCTGAAAATCCAGCAGCTGGCAGCAACGAAACGAGTCTATCAAAGCCAGAAGCCAGACTTGGAGCGTCAGATAGCCGCCACACGCCAGCAGCTGGCCAAGGCGCGGCAGGATGAGCAACGTTATCGTGAGCTGGTGGCCGATGGCGCAGCGCCGTCTAAGATGCTCGATGATGCTTCCAATCAGGTGAAAGTGCTGCAAAAACAGTTAGACGCTCAGGTCAGCACGCTGAACACACAGCTCTCAACGCTCGACTCACAACTCTCTACGGCTGATGTGCAGATTGCCCAGCTGAACGACCAGTTGCGCAAGTGCCATATCGTCACGCCTACGAAGGGAACGGTTTTGGAGAAATACGTGGAACGGGGAGAGTTTGTCGCTGTAGGTAAACCGCTGTTCAAAATCGGCGACACCGAGGAGATGTACTTACGCGCTTACGTCACCTCGGGGCAGTTACAGCACATCAAACTCGGACAGCAGGTGAAGCTGTTTGCCGACTACGGCGACGAGAAGCGGAAAGAGTACGGCGGAACAATTTCCTGGATTTCAGCGCGCTCTGAGTTTACGCCAAAGACGATACTCACAGATGACGAACGCGCCGACCTAGTGTATGCCGTGAAGATTGCCTTCAAGAACGACGGTTACGTGAAAATAGGGATGTATGGCGAGGTCGTGTTCAGTGAATAACTCAAGTCCCCTAAACATCCTCTGCTGCCATGTATGCTATCGAGGTAAAGAACGTAAGTAAGCGCTACAAAACGGTGCAGGCTCTCGATGATGTGTCGTTCAGCGCCAACAAGGGCGAAGTCTTCGGGCTGATTGGTCCTGACGGCGCTGGTAAGACATCAATGTATCGTATTCTCTGTTCATTGTTGCTGCCTGATACAGGGTCGGCCTTTGTCGATGGCTGGGATGTGGTAAGCCAGATGCGAGAGGTGCGTAAGCGCGTGGGGTATATGCCCGGCAAGTTCTCTCTGTATCAGGACCTCACGGTGGAGGAGAACCTAATGTTTTTCGCCACACTTTTCGGCACCACTGTCGACGAAGGCTATGATTCCATCCGAGCCATTTATTCACAAATAGAACGCTTTAAGAACCGACGTGCCGGTGCGCTGTCAGGCGGCATGAAACAAAAGCTGGCACTGTCGTGTGCCCTCGTTCACTCGCCCAGAGTTCTATTTCTAGACGAGCCTACGACGGGAGTAGATCCCGTAAGCCGCAAGGAGTTGTGGGAGATGCTCCTGATGCTGCAAGAGCGAGGCATCACGATCATGGCCTCCACTCCTTATCTCGACGAGGTTCGTTGTTGCGGCCGTGTCGCATTTCTTGATCAAGGCAAGATAAGAGGTATCGGTGCGCCAGATGAAATCCTAGAGCAATTCAGAGAGGTCTTTATGCCGGGCAGACCTGCCAGCGTCATACCCAGCCTCCTACCCTCTCCTTTGAGTGAGGGGAACAGTAACCTTCAAGACGAGGGGACAAATAAGCCTGCGAGAAATGAGGCCGGGCGAGAGACCACAGACCCTTCAAGGACAGGGTGTATGGGGGATGGTTCCTCCGTCATCTCCGTATCACATCTGGTCAAAGCTTTCGGCTCTTTCCGCGCTGTTGATGACATCTCTTTCACGGTACAAAAAGGCGAGATTTTCGGATTCCTCGGGGCAAACGGTGCAGGCAAGACCACCGCGATGCACATACTGACAGGCCTGAGCCAACCTACAAGCGGCACGGGTAAAGTCGTGGGCTATGACATACGCACTGAGTATGAGCAAATCAAGCGACATATCGGCTACATGAGTCAGAAGTTTTCGTTGTACGAAGACTTGACCGTAGCTGAGAACATCCACCTGTTTGCCGGCATCTACGGCATGAAGAAAGAAGAGGTGGAACGCAAGATGACCGAGCTGCTGCGTCAACTGAAGTTTGAGGAACATAAGGACGACCTCGTGGGCTGCCTGCCCCTCGGATGGAAACAGAAGCTGGCCTTCTCCGTGTCCATCTTCCATGAGCCCGGAATAGTGTTCCTTGACGAGCCTACGGGAGGCGTAGACCCCGCCACGCGCCACCAGTTCTGGGAACTCATTTATGCAGCTGCCCGCCGCGGCATAACGGTTTTCGTTACCACGCACTATATGGACGAAGCCGAGTACTGCGACCGCATCTCCATCATGGTTGACGGCAAGATCAAGGCGATGGGCACACCTGATGAGCTGAAAAAAGAATATGGCCAGCCTGACATCGACGGCGTCTTCACGTTGCTCGCCAGACAGGCCACCCGTTCAAGCGATTAAGCATATATGAAAACGTTTCTATCCTTTGTTCTCAAAGAAGCCAAGCATATCCTGCGCGACAGACGCACGATGCTCATACTCTTCGGTATGCCTGTGATGCTGATGCTACTTTTCGGCTACGCCATCACCACCGACGTGAAGAACGTGCGGACGGTGGTGGTCACGGCTTATTTGAGCCCGCAGACTCAGGCAGCCGTCGAACGACTGGCGCAGTCGGAGTATTTCAACATCACGCAGACCGTAGCCACTCCCCAAGAGGCGGAACAACTGATACGCAACCAGAGGGCAGATATGGCCGTAGTCTTCCATCGGGACTTCGCAAGTAAACATAGCGGCCTACAATTTCTTGTCGATGGGGCCGACCCGAATATGGCGCAGCAATGGACCGTCTTTGCCCAACAGACGATTGCTACGCCAAACACACAGCACTCCCCGCCGGACATCAAATTGCTATACAACCCACAGATGCGCTCGGCCTACAACTTCGTTCCCGCCATCATGGGTATGCTTCTTATTCTTATCTGTGCGATGATGACATCCATCTCCATAGTCCGAGAGAAGGAGCGCGGCAACATGGAGGTGCTCCTCGTCTCGCCGGTGCGACCGCTAATGGTGATTATTGCCAAGGTCGTGCCTTATCTCATGCTGGCCTTCATCATACATGCCACCATTCTGTTGATGGCTCACTACGTTCTGGCCGTGCCTATGGCTGGTTCGTTGTTCTGGATTATTGCCGTCTCAACCATATATATCATTCTGGCCCTCTCGCTCGGCCTGCTCATCTCAAATATCGCCCAGACTCAGCTGGTAGCGCTGTTGCTCTCGGCCATGGTGCTGTTAATGCCGGTGGTGATGCTCAGCGGCATGATATTCCCCGTGGAGTCAATGCCGGTAGTGCTGCAATGGCTCTCGGCCGTGGTACCGCCGCGCTACTATATTGAGACTATGCGCAAGCTAATGATCATGGGCGTGGGCATTGGCTCCGTGGCCAAGGAGGTGTGCATCCTGACTGGTATGACGCTGCTGCTACTGGCCATTGCGCTTAAGACATTTAATGTCCGGCTGAAAGAGTGATGAGTGGAAAGAGAAAGTGAAAAGTGGAAAATGAGAATTTAAACTCTAACGATAACAAAGAAACTATGATAGGCCCTCTCATACGTAAGGAGTTCCTGCAGATACGGCGCAACGCGTTCCTTCCACGGCTCATCGTGCTGTTTCCCATCATAATCATGTGTGTGATGCCATGGGTGATGCAGATGGAGGTAAAGAATATCGTCGTTGATGTCGTTGACATCGACCACACAGTAGCATCGCAGCGGCTCATACAGCGGATTGCGGCCAGCAACTACTTCATCTTTGGTGGACAAAGAGCCACCTACGCAGAGGCCTTGAAGGATATCGAGAAGGGCAAGGCTGACATCATACTGGAGATATGCGACGGCCGCTACCTCATCGCCGCCAACGCCGTCAACGGCACGAAAGGCAGTCTCGGCAGCTCCTACCTCAGCCAAATCGTAGCCGGCAGCGATGAAGCTTCATACCTTGAGGAGAAGTCTTGGGAAGGCTCAGTGGCAACCCTCCTTCTCTACAACAAGCACCAGAACTATAAGCTCTTTATGATCCCCGCGCTCCTGGCCATAGTGATGATGTTGATGACAGGGTTCATGCCCACGCTCAACATCGTAGGCGAAAAGGAGGCCGGCACCATAGAACAGATCAACGTAACTCCCGTGGCCAAATGGGCCTTTATCTTGGCCAAGCTTATTCCTTACTGGCTCATCGCGCTGTTTGTCATCTCGGTATGTCTCCTCTTGGCATGGCTGGTCTATGGCATCACGCCCGCAGGACACGTTGGACTCATCTATCTGTTGGCGATGCTGCTTGCGATGTTCTTCTCGTCACTGGGCCTCATCATCTCCAACTACAGCGACACGATGCAGCAGGCAATCCTCGTCATGTGGTTTTTCGTGGTATGCCTGCTACTGCTCAGCGGCCTGTTCACACCCACACGCTCCATGCCCGACTGGGCTTACGCAACCACTTACGTCAACCCGATGCATTATTTCATCGATGGTGTCCGTACGGTGTTTATCCGAGGCGGAGGCGTCGTGGCCGTAGCCCACCAGTTGCTCGCCCTCGCCGCCATCGGGCTCGTGACGGGCTGTTGGGCTGTGATGAGCTACAGGAAGAACAGCTGAAGGCGACCGAAAGTGAAAATATTTATTAAATCCCGAAGCACAAACACTGTACTTCGGGATTTATTTGTATTTTTGTGGCGAAAAAATAATAAACTAACTTATAAACGAATAAACGAACATGAAAGAAGAACTGATTCGCAAGTCCTACGAGATCGCACGGGAACGCTATGCCGCCATCGGCGTAGACACCGACAAGGCTATAGCCCAGTTGGAACAGACACCCATCAGCCTCCACTGCTGGCAGGCCGACGATGTGGTCGGCTTCGAACGCAACGAGGCACTAAGCGGAGGCATACAGACGACAGGCAACTACCCAGGTCGCGCACGCAACATTGACGAGGTACGCGCCGACGTCAGCTTCGCCAAGAGCCTGCTGGCCGGTAACCACCGTCTGAACCTGCACGAGATTTACGGCGACTTCGGCGGCTCTTTCGTGGACCGCGACCAAGTGGAGACAAAGCACTTCGTGAGCTGGATTGAGTGGGCGAAGGAACAGAATATGAAACTGGACTTCAACAGCACCAGCTTTTCGCACCCGAAGAGCGGCAACCTCAGCCTCGCAAACCCCGATCCCGCCATACGCGAGTTCTGGATCGAGCATACAAAACGCTGCCGTCGCATTGCCGACGCCATGGGACGTGCACAGGGCGACCCGGCCATAATGAACATTTGGGTGCACGACGGCTCGAAGGACCTCACGGTGGAGCGCAAACGCTACCGAGAGATCTTCGCCGAAAGCCTTGACGAGATTCTGAAGGAGGACTTGCCTGGCATGAAGACATGCCTCGAAGCCAAGCTCTTCGGCATAGGACTCGAGAGCTACACCGTCGGCAGCCACGACTTCGTCGCCGGATACTGCGCCACGCGCAAGCTGATGTACACCCTCGACACTGGCCACTACGAGCAGACTGAGAACGTCGCGGACATGGTGGCTTCGCTGCTATTGTTCGTGCCGGAACTGATGCTGCACGTGTCGAGACCAATACGATGGGACAGCGACCACGTGACCATCATGAACGATCAGACGCTCGACCTCTTCAAGGAAATCGTCCGTGCCGACGCTCTCGGCCGTGCACACATCGGGCTCGACTACTTCGACGCCAGCATCAACCGTATCGGCGCTTATATTATAGGTACGCGCGCGACGCAGAAATGTCTCCTACAAGCCCTCCTAGAGCCACTCGCAAGCCTACGACAGTACGAGGACGCCGGACAGCACTTCGAGCGCCTCGCACTGCTCGAGGAAGCCAAAAGCCTGCCCTTCGGCGCCGTCTTCGACTACTTCAACCTCAAGAACAACGTCCCCGTCGGCGAGGAGTTCATCCCCGCCATCCAGGAGTACGAGAAGAATGTAACCAGCAAGCGATAAAGATATGGGAAAAGGTAGTTTGAAGAGTACCATTGCGGTCTCTCTTAACAATTATCTCGATGCGGGTGCCATCGTGGCGGGTGCCAGCGGCATCACACTATGGCAAAACTATCTCGGGTTGAGCGAGATGCATCTGGGGTGGCTCAATGCCATCAGTGCCAACGCTCTCGGAGCCGCCATCGGAGCTATCATCGGAGGCTTCCTGGCCGACAAGTTCGGACGTAAATTCATCTTCACCTACAACCTGCTGGTGTACATGCTCGGAGTGCTCATCGTCTTGTGCGCCGTCAATTTCCCTATGCTGCTCTGCGGATTCCTCATCACGGGAATCAGCGTGGGCGTAGGCGTGCCGGCCTCGTGGACCTACATCTCCGAGAGTTCTGAGGTGCACAACCGCGGCCGCAACATCTGCATCTCGCAGATGTCGTGGGGCATGGGGCCGATGATAATTCTGCTCTTTGGCATGCTGCTCGCCCCCGACGGCTACCTCTACGCGATGGTTGAAGCGCTGGCGCATGCTGTCATCGGCGCCGATGCAGCTCAGGCGGCCGTTGAGGTGTTCAGCTCGCGCGTGGTATTCCTCACGCTCTTCATCGTGGCTTTCGTAGCATGGACATTGCAACGGCAGCTCGAGGAGAGCAAGGAGTTTCAGGCAGGCAAGCAGCCCGCAAGCCCTACCAGTCAAACAGATTCTACTTCCCTCCTTTCCAACATCAAGGCCCTCTTCACCAACAAGACGGCTATCAAGACCGTAGCCTTCCTCGCAGTCATCTACCTCACATGGAACCTCGTAGCCTCCGTCATGGGCTTCTTCCAGCCCCATATCTACGAGACGGCCGGAGGCCTCAGCAACGAATATGCCAACATGCTGAGCTGCGTGGGATGGCTCGTCGTAGTGGTCGTCACCTTATGCCTCTCGTTCTTCATCGACCGCCTGTCGCATAAGCTCATCTACGTACTCGGACTCTTGGCTGCCCTGGCCACATGGATCATAATCATCAAAGGCGTGAATGGCGTCGGCAGCCTCTGGGCGTTCTCTATCCTCTGGGGTATCAATGGCGGACTCTCGGTGCAGATTTTCTACGCGCTGTGGGGTAGCGAACTCTTCCCGGCTAAGTTCCGCGCCGGAGCCCAAGGCCTGATGTTCTTCATCGTCCGCGGACTCTCAGCTGTCTGGGGGCTCGTCTTCACATATATCTACGGCGAGAACGGCGAAGGCTTCACGCTGGCTGCATGGTGCATGGTAGTCCTACTCCTCATCTCCCTCGTCGTCGGTGTCATCGGCTGTCCGGACACTAGAGGCAAGAGTCTGGGCCAAATCACCCACGAGCGATACGGCGATACCATATAATGACCAATTGGGGATAAACAGAAACAGCCCCCCGATATGGGAGGCTGTTTGCGGTGCGTACGAGGCTCGAACTCGTGACCCCATGCGTGACAGGCATGTATTCTAACCAGACTGAACTAACGCACCATAATATGAAGAACCACTTCTCGTTGACTTGAGATGAAAAACCACTTCTCAACGAGAAGTGGCTTTGCGGTGCGTACGGGGCTCGAACCCGTGACCCCATGCGTGACAGGCATGTATTCTAACCAGACTGAACTAACGCACCGTTTGGAGCGGCAAACGAGACTCGAACTCGCGACCCCGACCTTGGCAAGGTCGTGCTCTACCAACTGAGCTATTGCCGCAAAGGTTGTGGGCGGAGATGGATTCGAACCACCGAAGGTAAAAACCAGCAGATTTACAGTCTGCCCCATTTGGCCACTCTGGTATCCGCCCAGACCTGTAGGATTTCAAAGAAGAAGTGACTCCGGCGGGATTCAAACCCACAACCTTCTGATCCGTAGTCAGATGCTCTATTCAGTTGAGCTACGGAGCCGACTTATGTGTTAGGTGGGCGCTGACGGATTCGAACCGCCGACCCTCTGCTTGTAAGGCAGATGCTCTGAACCAGCTGAGCTAAGCGCCCATTCGAGGTGGGCTGCTATCTTTTAATTAGCCCTAAGTTTCGTTCTCGAAAGCGGGTGCAAAGGTAGGTCGTTTTTACGAAACCGCCAAATATTTTCATGATTTTTTTGTCAAAAGCGCAAAAATATATACTTTTGCAATGCCAAAAGCTGATTTGGCTTGTGTTCTTTACTTATTATTCAACTTAAAGCTTAAAAAACAAAAGTAATGAAAAGAAGTTTCCTTCTTGCTGTTGGGGTGTTCTTCACCGTCACTGCCACAGCACAACTCAATGTCCAGTTGCATTACGACCTGGGTCACGATTTGTACGGCCATGAACTCTCATCCCGTGCTCGCGCGACAGCGACCATTGAGAATTTCACCCCTGACCGCTGGGGTAGCACGTTTTTTTTCATCGACGCCGACTTAGGCGACAATGTCGTTAAGAGCGCTTACGGAGAAATAGCGCGTGAGTTGCGGTTTTGGAAAGCGCCGATAGCCTTACATTTTGAGTATAATGGAGGCCTGCAGCGTGCAGACTACGGCTTTGACAACGCCTATCTTGCGGGTGCAGCCTGGAATTGGGCGAGCACGGACTTTTCGCGAACGTTTTCGGTGCAGCTGATGTACAAGTATCTGGCTCACCGCCGCAATCACGGCGGCACAAACCACAGCTTGCAGCTCACGGAGGTCTGGGGCCTGCAGTTTGCCCGTGGGCTGTGCACATTCTCGGGCTACTGCGACCTGTGGTACGACAAGGGCGTAGAGGGCCGCATCGTGCTCATGAGCGAGCCTCAGTTCTGGGTCAACTTGTGGCATCTGCCCCGCATCAACGATGCGGCGAAATGGAGTGTCGGCACCGAGATTGAAATAACAAAGAATCTGGTGTGGCCGACCGATGGCATCAATGACCGCTTCTACGCCATCCCTACATTGGCTATGAAGTGGACGTTCTGAATCAGAATCATAGTTTATGGGACTTTTATAAATTCCTAGTTCAGAATTTCAAGGAAGACGATTTATAGAAGCCCCCATTACGGAAAAGGCCGCTGGTGAGTCATTCACCTACGGCCTTTTCTTCGTATATGGGTTCTATGATATTCAGGAGCTTGATCGTTGCCTTGATGGCGGCTTCGGTCTGGTCGGCATCGAGGGCATGCGTGCGAAAGCTCTGTTCCTCAAATACCCACTCAATGGTCGTCTGCACGAGAGCATCGGTGCGCCCCCCTGGGGGAATTGTTACGCTGTAGTTTGAAAGCCAAGGGAAGCGCCGTCCGAGCCTGTCGCGGTAAATGTGGCGCACGGCACGCACGAAGGCGTCATACTGACCGTCGCCCTGAGCACTCTCTTCGTAGATGGCTCCGTTGACCTGAAGGCGTACCTGCGCAATTGGTCGCAGTCCGTAGGCTGTGCTGACCATGTAAGATATTAGTTGTACGCTGTCGTTGACTTCGCTGTGGTGCAACACATCACGGATGATGAAAGGGAGGTCCTCCTGCGTTACGTGCTCTTTCTTGTCGCCAAGCTCGGTGATGCGGTCGGTGACCTTTCTCATGTCGTCTTCGCTGAGGTAAAGCCCCAGTGCCTCGAGGTTGAGACGCAGGCTGGCCTGACCGCTGCTCTTGCCCAAAGCATATTCTCGGCGCCGTCCGAAACGTTCGGGCTGCAACGCGTTCTGGTAGAGTCGGTTCTTCTCGTCGCCATCGGCGTGCACACCTGCCACCTGCGTGAAAACGGCGCTTCCAGTGATGGGCTTATTGGGCGGAATGGCTATACCGCTGTAGCTCTCCACCATGTGAGCCACTTTGTTCAGTTCGCCCTCATTGATGTTGGTGTGGGCGTTGAAGTGGTCCTTGAGTATTGCCTGTACACTGGCCAGCGGCGCGTTGCCGGCACGCTCGCCAAGTCCGTTGATGGCCGTGTGAAGCCCCTTTGCCCCTGCGAACACGGCGGCCAACACGTTGGAAACGGCGAGGTCGTAGTCGTTGTGGGCATGGAAGTCGAAGTGAACTCCGGGATATCGTGCCACCATACGCTTTGTGTAGTCGAGAGTATTGAGCGGGTTAAGTATCCCAAGAGTGTCGGGCAGCATAATCCGACGGACAGGGAGGTCTACGAGTGCATCCACGAGCTGGAAGACATAATCCTCGTCAGCCTGCATACCGCTGCTCCAGTCCTCAAGGTACACGTTTACGGTAATGCCACGTTGCATCGCCATCTCAATATTACGGCACACATCATCGGCGTGTTGCTGACATGTCTTTCCAAGTTGCCCCTCGCAATGTCGGCGCGAGCCCTTGCATAACAAATTTAATGTACGCACACCTGCGCACGCGAGCCATTCGAGACTCTTCCCCCCATCGACGAAGCCGAGCACCTCGATACGGTCGAGCAGCCCCTTGGCCTCAGCCCACCGCGTAATGCTTTTCACGGCATCGAGCTCTCCGTCGCTGACACGAGCCGATGCCACCTCCACTCGATCAACGTGGAGATCTTCGAGCAGGGCCCGGCAAATCATCAGCTTCTCATGAGGCATGAAGCTTACACCGCTTGTCTGCTCGCCATCGCGCAGCGTGGTGTCCATTATCTCAACCTCTCTCATACGCTTCAATCTTGTCTTTGCTCTCGATGAGGAAGTCAATGTCGTCGAGCCCATTCATGAGACAGTATTTCTTGTAGCCGTTTATTTGGAAGTGCTCGGTATGAGACGTTGAGAGGTTCGTGACGGTTTGTTGTGGCAAGTCCACCCTGACGAGTGTCTTGGCATCGTGTGTGATGCTGTCGAATAGTTCCGCCAAGAAGTCCGGACTGACGGTCACGGGCAATACGAAGTTGTTGAGCTCGTTATTCTTATGAATGTCAGCAAAGGCCGAGCTTATGACGACTCGGAAGCCGTATCCGGCGATAGCCCATGCTGCATGTTCGCGGCTGGAGCCCGATCCGAAATTTTTGCCCGCAACGAGAATGCAGCCAGAGAAAGCTGGGTTGTTGAGCACGAAATCGTCGTTGGGCGTACCGTCGGCATTGTAGCGCCAATCGGAAAAGAGGTTGTCGCCGAAGAAGCGCTCGTCGCGCGTCGTTGCCTTAAGAAAGCGTGCCGGTATGATTTGGTCAGTGTCAACGTTCTCAAGTGGCAGTGGCACACAAGTTGAGGTTATGATATTGAATTTCTGCTTCATGGCTTCATGAGTTCACGTGGGTCGGTAATGATGCCAGTGACGGCAGCTGCTGCAGCAACAAGCGGGGAGGCGAGCACGGTGCGTGCTCCTGGTCCTTGGCGTCCCTGGAAATTACGATTGGATGTTGAAACACAGAGTTTGCCTGCGGGCACCTTGTCGTCGTTCATTGCCAGACAAGCTGAGCAACTGGGCTTCCGCAGCTCGAAGCCTGCAGCCTCAAGGCGCTTATCGAGCCCTTCGTCGAGAATCTGCCGGTGCACAGCCCATGAGCCCGGCACGAGCCAAGCCGTCAGTCCTTCTGCTTTCCTGCGCCCATCAACGATATCCGCAAAGGCCCTGAAGTCTTCAATGCGACCGTTGGTGCACGCACCGAGGAAGACATAATCGACCTTTGTCCCGAGCAGTTTCTGTCCAGGCTCAAATTGCATGTACTGCAATGCCTTGTCGAAGTCTGCTCCGCCGCTCTCGGGTATACTCTCAGTGATGCCGATGCCCATTCCCGGGTTGGTTCCGTAGGTTATGCGGGGCTCTATATCGGCTGCGTCGAAGTAAAGTTCTCTATCAAAGACGGCATCGTCATCGCTACGCAGCGTCTGCCAGTAGGCTACGGCCCGCTTCCAGTCATCGCCCTTGGGCGCATATTCTTTTCCGCGCAAGTAGTTGAACGTGGTCTGGTCAGGTGCCACGAAGCCTCCACGCGCTCCCATCTCTATGGAGAGATTGCAAAGCGTCAGTCGCCCCTCCATCGAGAGAGCCCTGACGGCCTCGCCGGCGTATTCGATGAAAAAACCAGTGGCGCCGCTCGTAGTCAACTGTGCCATGATGTAGAGGGCCATATCTTTGGCTGTGACGCCTTTCTCAAGAGTGCCATTGACAGTTATGCGCATTGATTTGGGTTTCTGCTGTAGGATACACTGCGACGCCATCACCATCTCAACCTCAGATGTTCCTATTCCGAACGCTACGGCACCGACGGCACCGTGGGTGGAGGTGTGCGAGTCGCCACACACTATAGTCATGCCCGGCAGGGAGAGCCCCTTTTCTGGCCCGACGACGTGCACTATTCCGTTGTCTTTTGAGCCCATGGGAAAGTGTGTGAGCCCAAATTCGGCGGCATTAAGTTCGAGTGCTTCCACCTGCCGCCGCCCTACATCGTCGCGAATGGCGTTGCCAGCGGAAGGTGTATTATGGTCTGGCATACAGAAAATCTGCTTGGGTCGCAGACACGACAGCCCGCGCTCTCGCAAGTCATCGAAAGCCTGTGGACTGGTCACTTCGTGGACGTATAGCCGGTCAATATACAATTGCGTGGGGCCGTCGTCGATATTCTGCACGACATGGGCATCCCAAATCTTATCAAAGAGAGTGTTCATATTTGTTTGTTGCGTTGCCCCTCGGGAGCTTAGTGTCAGCGGCTATAAACATGTTCTTACTTAGCAAAGTTTCGCGAGGCGAAGGGCAAAGCCTGCCGCAGCGAGGCACGCCAATACTCCCAGTTGTGGACTCCGTTTCGCACGCGGAACTCGGCTTTGATGCCAGAGAGTCGCATCTTCTTGTATAGTTCAAAAGTATCCCCCAGCAGGCCGTCGTCATCGCCGCAGTCGAGCGTCCACGCCACGGTGCGCAGTTGCTGCTTGGCGGTCTCGTCGGCGCTGTCCATAAAGGCGAGTGCAGAGTGCTTGTGGACGCCTTCCATAGTGTAGAACATACGAGTCTTTTCTCCATTAGGACCTGGGCGTCCGTTGCCGCTGTTGAGCCAAGGACTCATGGCATAGCACGAGGAGAAGATATCCGGGTGGCGCTGGCAGTATCCAACGCTGCCTCCTCCGCCCATTGACAGCCCCATTACGGCGCGATGCTGTTTGTCGCCTATTCCACGATACTTCTGTTCGGCTGTCGGAATAAGTTCGTTGAAGAAGAAGTCCTCATAGGCCCATCCTTCCATGTTGAAATATCCGTTAGGAGTGTTGTTTACATCGGGGCCTCCGGCATTAGGCATGATGATGACTACGGGCACCGTTTCGCCACTCTCAATGAGTTCATCGGTGATGTCCTTCATGCAGCCTTTCTGGTCCCAAGCTGTGTAGGTGTCAGTCAGTCCGTGCAGCAGATAAACCACGGGCATTTTGTTGCTTGACTTCTCATACCCCGAAGGCAGGTAAACGTTGTAACGCACTGTAGCCCTGAGCACTTGGCTGTAGATGCTGTCGGTCAAGATGTTCCCAGCGTGAGCAAAAGCAGTGCAGAGGGAGAGCGCAAGAAGAAGCATTGTTTTTTTCATAGGTCTGTGGTTTGTTATTTCTTAAACTTGTTGATGCAATCGATGTAAGCTTCGACGGATGCAGTGACGATATCCGTGTTGGCTCCGAAGCCGTAGTATAAGTGTCCGTCGTACTCCACTTGCATATGCACTTTTCCGACATCGTCAGAGCCTTTGGAAATGGCCTGTATAGTAAATTCCTTGAGTGTCATCTGCCTACGTATTATAATCTTGAGAGCACGTATGGCAGCATCAACAGGGCCATTTCCGCTGGCCGAGGCCTCAAAGCGTTCACCGCTGATATTCAAGCCTATGGCCGCTACGCTACGGACGCCCTTGCCAGTAGTTACTTGCAGGTATTCGAGCTTTATGGCATGCGAAGCGGTACGGTCTGCTCCGGCGAGCATCAGGATGTCGTCGTCAGTGATTTCTTTCTTTTGGTCGGCCAGGCGCAGGAAGGCCTGGTATGTGCTGTCGAGCGCCTCATCAGTGAGCTCAATGCCGAGCGTCTGCAGGCGGTGTTTGAGGGCGGCGTGTCCGCTGCGCGCTGTCAGCACTATGCTGTTGTCATCTATGCCAACGTCCTTCGGGTCTATGATTTCATAGGTCTCTACATTCTTGAGGACGCCGTCCTGATGTATGCCACTGGAATGAGCGAAGGCGTTGCGCCCGATGATTGCTTTGTTGGGCTGCACGGGCATATTCATGAGCGACGAAACGAGTCGCGAGGTAGGATAGATTCGTTGCGTATTGATATTCGTGTCGATGCCAAGTGTGTGGTGGCACTTCAGTATCATGACTATCTCCTCGAGACTGGTGTTGCCAGCGCGTTCGCCTATTCCATTGATTGTCACCTCAGCCTGTCGTGCTCCGGCAATGATGCCAGCCATGGTGTTTGCGGTGGCCATGCCGAGGTCGTTGTGGCAATGTGTCGAGAGAATGGCTTTTCCGTCTGCCAAGCCGTCAACATGCTCCATGAGGTATCGGATTTTCGCTGCAAATTCCTCTGGAAGGCAGTAGCCTGTTGTGTCGGGGATATTGCACACTGTGGCTCCGGCTTTCACCACGGCCTCGATGACTCGCGCCAGATATTCGTTGTCGGTTCGTCCGGCATCCTCTGCGTAGAACTCGACATCGTCGACATATCGTTTAGCATACTTGACGGCCGCTACTGCGCGCTCGATTATTTCCTCTCGAGTGGAGTTGAACTTATATTTAATATGGTAGTCCGAGGTTCCGATGCCGGTGTGTATGCGTTTGTGCTTGGCGTACTGGAGCGATTCCACAGCCACGTCAATGTCGCGCGGCACGGCTCGCGTGAGTGCACATACGGTAGGCCATGTCACAGCCTTGGATATCTCCACTACGCTGTTGAAGTCGCCAGGCGACGACACGGGGAAGCCAGCCTCGATAACGTCGACGCCCAATGCCTCGAGCTGTTTTGCCACTTGAATCTTCTCGACGGTGTTGAGTTGACATCCTGGCACCTGCTCGCCATCGCGGAGTGTTGTGTCAAAGATAAATAATCTGTCGCTCATTCCTTTGTTGTTTAACGTTTATAGTCTAACGTTTTAGAATCTGCTAAATCGGCACAAAAATACAGCATTCTACTTACACAAGCAAAGAAATGAGGCAGTTTTTCTTTCAAAGATAGTAAAAAATGGCTCAGAAGCGCCCTCCACCGCCAAAACCGCCGCCACCGAAGCCGCCACCGTTGCCGCCTCGGTTGCCGCCGCCTCCTCCGCGATTGCCGCCTTCTCCGCGACCGTCTTCACCGCGGCCTCGCTCGCGGTTGCCGCCAACGTTTCTCCCTCCGAACATATTGAATCGGTAGGTGAAGGTCAGCATGCCATAGGATGTGATGCGGTCGCTGTCGCTGTCGGTTCGGGCTGTGGCGCTGATATTGCGGTTGACCATGTCACGCTGGCTTAGGATGTCGTTCCATCGCAGCGTGAGTATCGCCTGGCGCCGCTTGAGGAAGGAGTATGATGCCTGTGCATTCCATATCCACTGATTGGTATTCATAACCGCCTCGGCATAGCCGCGCCGGCTGTTCTGGTTGATGTCTGTTGAGAGATTCAGGCCGAACCAGAAGTTGTAGTTAGCGCTTACGCCATAACTGAAATTGTAGGTGTCGAGGTTCGAAGCGGCCGTGGCCGAAGCGCGGTTGCGCTGGTATCCGAAGTTAGCATTGAGGTTCACCTCGAAGTTATCCTTGGTGTAGCTGTTGCCCTCGTCGTCGAAACCTCTACTGCGGTCGTACTCGTCGCGATACGTGAGTCGCAGGCCCTGACGCATGTTGTTGGATTTGACGACATTCTTCACCGTTATGCCAGCCGGGGCGCCCTCAGCCACAGCGTCAGCCTTATTGGTCTGGTAGACGTAGCCGTTGGCTGTGGTGTGGTTATACGACGTGTTAGTGTTGATGCGGAATCGTTGGTCCTTGAAAGCCGTGTTGAAGTTGAAGTTGGTGCCTGTGTTCCAGTTGCCGTTAATGTTCACCGGCATAGTCACTCGTCCGCCCGTTACTTCGTTGTATTCAGTGCGGCTGGCGGTGGCGTTGCGTGTGGTGTTGAAGGAGGTATTGAAGTTGTAGGACCGCTGGTAGTCGGGTTGTGACAGTCGCCACTCCACTCGAGCGTTGTGGTTGAACGACGGGCTTAGTTCAGGGTTTCCGAGTCGTATGGCCAGGGGGTTGGCGTTGGAGAGAGTGTCGGGTATGAGGTCGGTAATGCTGGGTTGCCCGGTCTGTCCTCCGTAGCGGGCCTCCAGCTGGTGCTGTCGTGTGAATCGATAACGGAAGTTTACGGTCGGCGACCAATTGAAGAATGTGCGGCTGAGGTCGTAGTGTTTCCAACCCTTGGTGTAGTCCACGGCGTTGACTTGCGGTTGCAGGTTCACTCCCACATTAAAACGCACTTTCGAGTTTACGAGCCTGTACTGCAGGCGAATGTCATGGTTCTGATATCGGTTCTCGGTATAGTTACACTGAGCGGTGTCGGGCATAGCCCAGTCGAGGTGTCCGTCGTAGTTGTCGATGCCGAGGAAATACATGTCTACGAAGGGGTCAAAGATACTGGCGACGGTGCGGTCGCGGTCGTTGAATCGGTAGCTGTAGTTGTAGGAGAACTGCAGGAACTGTCCCGTGCCTATTGGTTCGGTGTAAGAGAAGCGTGTAGATATATTTCGGCCAATGTTGCGCGAGTCGTCGTACTGTATCTTGTGATAGATGGAGTCTTCGCCCGTTATTGCAAGAATCTGGTAGTAATCGATTTGCGAGTAGCTGCTGCTGTTACCGTCGTTCTGGTTGAGGCCGCCGTTGACATTAAGCGTCACGTTGCGCCCTGGCTTCTGCAGCCGTCGGTTGACCTGTACCGACAGTGATCCGCTGATGTCGTCCGAAGCGTTGCGGTTGGCATTAAGGTTGTGGTTGACTCCAATAGCCCGCAGCTCCTGAAGCTGCCGTAGCGGGTCAGTGACAAGGTTGTAGGGGTCGTCGTTGAAGGTTGCGCTCTCGCCTCGGCTATGACTGCGGTTGCCGTTGATGTTGAATTGTGGCCTCACGAGGATGTTTGTCATCGTGTCCGGTTTCCATTCTATGCGCCAGTTGGTGTCGAAGGCGTTGCTGTGGCTGCCGTTGCTGTTCATGCGGTTGCTGTAGGCGGCATTGCGGTTCTCGAAGTTCTGTGAGTTGCTCCACGATCGCCCTTCCGACTGGTTGAAGCGCCCCGAAGCGCCACCGTTGAGCTCCAGCTTGTCCCATTCGAGGTTCAAGCTGGCCGCCACATCCTGATTCTCCTGCATACCATTGCCTCGCGTATTGTCGGCATTTCCGACAACGCCTGCCTTCTGCTTGTCGAGGAAGCGGTAGACATCGGCATGAGCGGTGTAGCGCTCCTCGGTGCCGTAGCCTCCGGTGACACGGCCAAACCATCCGCGTCGCCTGTCTTTCTTTATTTCCAGGTCGAGCACGGTCTGCTCCTCGCCATCGTCGATGCCGGTTATGCGGGCAAGGTCGCTCTGCTTGTCGTAGGCTTTCACCTTATCTACTATCTCTGCCGGGATATTCTTGAGCACGAGCTGCTGGTTGTTGCCGAAGAATTCCTTGCCGTCGACAAGAATCTGCCGCACTTCTTTTCCGTTGTGGGTTATCTTACCGCTCTCGTCGATGACGATGCCGGGCAGTTTCTTGATTAGTTCCTCCACCATGGAGCCCGGAGGCAGTGAGAAGGCGGCGGCATTGTACATCACGGTGTCATCGACAACGGTCATCTCGGGCAGTTTACCCTCGACGACGGTCTCTTTCATCATCGTGGCATCCTCTTTCAGCAAGATGTCGTTCACTTTCTTGTTGCCGCCCTTACCGGTGAGGTTCAAGGCAAAGGACTGTGCCTTGAATCCCATGAACGACACCTTCAGCGTATATTTGCCCACGGGTACGCCAGGAATCATAAACTGTCCGTTGGCCTGAGTCTGCCGGCCTGCCACCATCTTGCCTGTAGAGTCGTTAACGACAACGCTGGCGCCGGGTAGGCCTTTGAGCGTGGAGCTCTCATATACGGTGCCCCGGACGTTGAACCATTGCGCGTCAGCAGGCATTGCAAGCAGTAAGGCGACGATGAGCGCGAGTGCCACCGCCAAAGGTCTGTGGGACAAATCCATCGGGGAAACTCTAAATATATATATGTGTGTGTTTATGACAATACTGTCGCAAGAAGGTTTAATTTGTGATTCGAGATTCTTGAAGTGTCAAGCGACCAGAGGTCGAGCGCGGGATTAGGGATTTTACCGACACTTACATTTTCTTTATCTAAACCTATGGACGTATGTGCGTTGGGCGGAGTGCGGCCTCACTCACTGTCACAGGCGTCACCGCAAGTCGTTTTTCTTGATGCCGCCGGATGTGTAGGCTGATGCAGCCGGCTGGATTGGCTGATTAAGCCGGCTGGATAGGACGATGCAGCCAGCTGTGTTGAAGTAAAACAAATTGTTTTACTTCGTTTTGACCAGATGTAATGGAGTGACAGGACGGAAGTACCTGTCACTACATCTAAGTGTTTGAGAAATAATCTATTGCAAGGGAAAGTGACAGGAGCGGCAAAAATAGGGAAGAAATTACCTGGTCCACTTGAAACAGTCTGTTATTGCCCAGTCGCAGCCCTACGAGGCTTATTCTCAATGCATTAAGACTTACGAGGCTTTCGGGAATTGAGTAAGATAATTTGAAGTTTGAAACGCTATTGCTGTCTGGGTGCCTGAAGCTCTTGCTGCCGACGTTGCAACTGGAGTTCTCTGCTAATCTGGCTGACGCGCTGTGAGGTTAGTGGATAGAAATGGCATACGAGGATGGCAATCATGGCGACTGCTGCTGGTAGGAACGACATGAGGTATTTAAGACAAAGTATGGCGGACTGAGGCTGCTGGATGACGGCCTGTGCTACGAGTTGCTGGTCGGTGCGTGGTGTGTAGCCGCATGCTGCGAGTAGCCAGAGTACTGCTGCTCCGCCGAGGGCTGAGCCAAACTTCTGCGCCATGGATGATGATGAGAAGATGAGGGCTGTTGATGCTGTGTGGTAGCTGAGCTCGGCGTAGTCGCTGACGTCGGCGTACATGGACCATACGAGTGGCGACATGATGCCTGTGAGTATGCTGATGAGCACCTGGAAGAGTAGCATGATCCAGAGGCCTGCGGGTGAGATGGGTATGAAGAAGAATGCTGTGCTGAGCATTAGGAGTGCGGCGTTTACTGCTATGAAGAGGGTTTTCTTGCCGAGTCGCCGTGCGAGTGGCACTGTTATGGCAACGCCTGCCATATTGGCGACCTCGCCGACGCTGAGGAAGAGTCCAGCATAGAAGGGGAGTGAGAGGTTGAGGGTGGAAAGATGGAGGTTGAGGGTCTTGCCGAATCCGATGACGTCGGCGAAGTAGTATGCTACGGTGGCTCCGCGGATGGTAGTGAAGAGGTTGAAGCAGAGTGCGGCTGCGATGAGTAGCCACCAGGGGCGGTTGCTGAGGAGTGATCGGAGGTCTGATCGTACGCTGACGGTGCTGAGTGTCTTGACTCGCTCGCGTGTGAGTGCAAAGCAGGCGATGAAGAGGAGCAGGCAGATGAGTGCGATGACTATCATGGCGTGCTGCCATGCGGCTGGTGTGGAGGGGGGAAGTGGGGAAGAGAAAAGTGAAAAGTGGGGGTGTTCCTTGAAGAACGTGAGGAGGGGTTCCCATGCTGCGAGCGCAATGAAGGATCCTGCATAGGCGAAGAACATACGGAATGAGGCGTAGACGGTTTTCTCGTGGGGGTCGGCTGTGATGACTCCGAGCATGGCTCCGTAGGGTACGTTGATGGCGGTGTAGACTGTCATCATGAGGATGTAGGTGAGGTATGCGTAGAGAAGTTTTGCGGAGTAGCTCCAGTCGGGTGTGGTGAAGAGGAGTATGCCTGCAATGGAGAAGAGGGGTGCGACGAAGAGTAGGTATGGCCGGTACTTGCCCCAGTGTGTGTGTGTTCGGTCTGCGATGATGCCCATCAATGGGTCTGAGACGGCGTCCCAGATGCGTGTGAGAAGGACGAGTAGTCCGGCATGAGTGAGGGTGAGTCCAAAGACGTTGCTGTAAAAGAAGGGGAGATAGTAGGAGAATATTTTCCAGAACATGGACGAGCTCATGTCGCCGAGGCCGTAGCCGATGTATGAAGCCTTTCCTGAAGAGAAAGGTGAAAAATGGAAACGAGAGGGATGCGCAGGGGAAAAACCTGCGCCGCAGCCGGAGGAGTGAGAAGTGAGAAAGCTTCCCCTAAAGGGAAAGACTTTTGAAAACGTTAGGAAATTCATGGTTGCTTAAGCTTACGGTTCTTCTGAATGAGTGCCTTTATCGTTTCTACGCTTGCAGCTGTCGTGAGGCGGTCCTCGGGTGTGTTCATGCAGTAGTCGATGAGCCGTTCGACGCTGGTGACGGCAACGTGTAGTCGGGTATCGGCTGTGGCGTAGTAGATGAGTACGCGTCCGTCGGGGTCGATGATCCATCCGTTGGAGAATGCTACATTCATGACGTCGCCAAGGTATTCCTGGCCTTCTGGTGCGAGGAAGTAGCCTCCGGGTTGTGCGATGACACGGGTGGGGTCGTCGAGTGCTGTCATATACATATAGAGGACGTATCGGAGTCCGTCGGCTGTTGCTCGGACGCCGTGGGCGAGATGCAGCCATCCGTGTGCGGTCTTGAGGGGTGCAGGCCCCTCTCCGTTTTTGACTTCTGTGATGGTGTGGTAGTGGCGGTGGTTGATGATAAGCTGTTCGCGGACCTGGGCATGTGTGATGTCGTCGACGAGTGCCCATCCGATTCCCCCTCCAGTGCCTGTGTCGATGAATCCGTCCTGTGGTCGTGTGTAGAAAGCATATTTGCCCTGGACGAACTCGGGGTGCAGCACTACGTTTCGCTGCTGGCTGTTGCTTTTCAGGTCTGGCAGTCGTTCCCACCTTATTAAGTCACGGGTGCGTGCGATGCCGGCTGTTGCGGTTGCCGCGCTGAGGTCGTCGGGGCATCTGTCGTCGTGGCGCTCGGCGCAGAAGATGCCGTATATCCATCCGTCCTCGTGCTGGGTGAGTCGCATATCATAGATGTTGGTGGCAGGATTGGTTGTGCCGTCATCGGTGGGTGCCTCGGGCATGGTGATGGGTTCGTCCCAAAAACGGAAGTTGTCGACGCCGTTGGGTGACTCGGCGACGGCAAAGAAGCTCTTGCGGTCGGCTCCCTCGACTCGGCATAAGAGTAGGTAACGCCCGTCGATGCGTATGGCACCGGCGTTGAACACGGCGTTGATCATGATGCGCTGCATCAGGTATGGGTTGTCCTCGGGGGAGAAGTCGTAGCGCCACTCGAGGGGTGTGTGGTCTGCGGTAAGGATGGGATGCTGATAGCGCTCGTAGATGCCATTCCCAGCAAGGCTGGTGGTCCCTTGTGGGGAGCGTCGGCAAGGTTCCACGGGCTTGTTCTCGCACGTCAACAGCTGTTCGTGAGCTTCGCGCAGAGCGTTGAGTCTATAGTCAAAGTCTGTCATAAAAAGGGAAAAGGG
>CAJOLI010000019.1 GCA_905235285.1 uncultured Bacteroidaceae bacterium | reverse complement strand
GACTTATTCCAATGATGTCAAAGAGCAACATAGTCCCCTTATTCCGGGGTTGTTTGATTAATATTTAACTCGTCCCAATTTTAACGGGACACTAATGAACGCTGAAAATCAATAAAATGATTAGGATATCTGTTTCTGATGAAATAAGGACGCGGTGCCCACAATTCGTGGGCGCCGCTGTTCTTGCCGACGTCGTCAACAGCGAGCACAACGAAGCTCTGTGGGAAGAGATAAATGCCTTTCTCGATGACTACAGACAAAGGTATACCGCCGACAGCATCAAAGCGATGCCTGCGATAGAAGCCACACGCGAAGCTTATCGACGATGCGGGAAAGACCCAAGCCGCTATCGCCCATCTGGAGAAGCCCTGATACGCCGGACGCTGAAAGGACATGAGCTGTACCGGGTAAGCACACTCGTTGACCTTATAAATCTGGCATCCATAGCCTATGGCTACAGCATAGGCGGCTTCGACGCCGACAAAATAGCTATGCACAACAGCCCTTCCCCCATCCATAAAGGGAAAGACTACTGCTCCAAATCCACCTTCCCTTCAGGGAAAGACTACTGCTCCAAATCCACCTTCCCTTCAGGGGAGGGGTTAGGGAAGAGGCTGTTAGTGGAGGACTGGGGAGAGGCAATTGTGTTAGGTATCGGACGCGAAGGAGAGCCCTACGAAGGCATAGGCCGAGGAATGTTGAACATAGCAGGGCTACCCGTTTACCGCGACGCCATCGGGGGAATCGGGACACCTACGAGCGACCATGAACGCACAAAACTGACATTGGAAACAACCCGCTTGCTGGCCATTGTCAACGGTTACGACGGCAACCGCCAGGGCGTCAACGACTGCGCACACTTCATCCAAAATCTCCTGAGGAAATATGGATGCAGCAAAGGAGGAGAAATCATTGAGTTCTAATCACCTCGAGGGCGAATTAAACCCAGGGCGAATCAACGACCAAGGCGAATCAACGCCGAGAGCTGGCGACGCGCCCCTTACCGCGTCACCGCTACGTTACATCCCTTAATAGACAAATAAACACCTACAAAAAGACTAACGTTAAGGCTTATCACCTACTATGTTAATTATTAGAAATCAATAGATTATATATAAATTATAGGTGTGTAGGTGCAAAATGAAAGAAATAGGATAGAATATTAATTCTTCGCTTATTGATTTGCTCTGTCCGTGAGATAATTCACGTTTCGCAAATATGAACAGATTAACAGTGCAAAAAAGAAGGAGCGAAAGAAAATAATATCACAGCTGTCTTCGTAAGTTGTTTTCCTGATCCAACCGGCTGTGTTGGCTGATTCAACCAACTGTGTTGGCTGATTCAACCGGCTGTGTTGACTGATTCAACCGGCTGTGTAGAGGTAAAACAACACGTTTTACTTCAGCTCGGCCGGTGGTATATGAGTGACAACGAAAGGGTCACTTACAATACTCCCAAGCGTTTGAGACATAACATATTGCAAGGGAAAGTGTAAGTGACGGAAAAAATCAAAGAAAGGATACTGAGTTCACTTGAAAAAGCCCGTTACTACTCAGTAGTCACTATAGTGGGCTTATTATCAATATTTTCGGATTCCGAGAGTTGAATGAAATAATTGTTGAGTTCGGCTATGGCGGACCCTTCGGTGTTGTCCAGGTCTTTTATGATAAGTCCCTTCTCGAGCAAGAGGATACGCGAAGAGATGTCAGCAACAAAAGAGAGGTTATGGCTGGAGATGATGACGGTTGTGCCGAGCTTGCTGTTCATCTCGGCAATGAGACGTGAGACGATGATCTGCGAGGATGGATCGAGATAGTTGAAAGGCTCGTCGAGCAAGAGCACCTTTGGGTGAATCATCATAGCTCCAATGATGCCTATCTTCTGGCGATTGCCCTCTGAGAAATCGCGTAGATACTTTTGCGTGCCGAGGATCTCGTCGTGCATGAGCGGCTTGAAGGCTTCGAGCCGCTCCATGACGAGCTCGGGCGTAATGCCGTAGAGACGTCCGACGAAAGTGAAATATTCCTCGGGAGTGTAGAAATCAATGAGGAAGCGGCTGTCGATGAATGAGCCTGTATAGCGTTTCCATGCGATATTGTCCGCCGCCGTGAAATCAGCCTTATGCTCGTCGGTGGCACCGGTGACGTCGACACCATCGGAGAGCACGCGCCCGCTGTCGGCGCGTATGAGGTCGAGTATTAGGCGGAGGAGAGTTGTCTTGCCGGCACCGTTGTTACCTACAAGTCCGACGAGTTCGCCACTTTTGATGTGTAAGGAAGGGATGTCCAAGGCGACCTTGTCGCCATAGATTTTCTTAAGATTCTCTATTTTAAGTTCCATTGTGAAAAGTGAAAATGAAAACGAGAGGGCTGCACATGGGGAACCCTGCGCCGCAGCCCGAGGTGGGGGAAATGGGGTTACTCTGAAAGCCAGCGTTCCATGATGTCATAACGCCGAGTGAACCAGCGGGTGGACACGAAGTGGATATATGGCCGATGCAACATGAATCCTATGATGCCAAGAGCGCTTACGGCGAGGTGCGACCACGGCTGTGGCAACAAGAAATAGGCTGCGAAGTAGATGCCAATAGGGATGAACATGACAAAGGAGAAAATGTTGAGCTGTTTGTTTCCGCCTTGATAATTAAAAAAGGCGGATGCGAAGAGGTCCATCCGGCTGCTGTAGAGGCATGTAGCCATGAAGGGTAGCACGAGGACGCCGCAAGCGAAGAGGAACGTGGATATCCATATCCAGAAGCTCATGCCCATAAAGATGACACAGGGCAGTATGAGCAGAGCCATGATGGCACAGAGGGCGCAGAAGAAATAGTACTTTCGGCGTAGTATGTCTTGAACGGACCAAGGTTTGGTCCATACACCGGAGAAAAAGTTTGCCTCGATGCCAAAAACCCACTGTGCGAGAATGATACTTGGGAACCCGATACCGAAAAGGAGCATGATGTTCAGACCGTTGAGTTGCTGGCTGGCAGTCTGCTGCTGGAGATAGGTATTGAGAATGAAAACCACGGCGATGGTGATAACGCTGACTCGCAGCCTCTTGCTCCGCAAGATCTGCACCCACTCAATGCTCCAGAGTGAGACGTCGCCGAGGGAGCGCGCTGTAGTATGAACTGGAAGGTGCTGTTCCTCATTATGGTTGCGCAGGCGGCCAAAATACCAGAGTAGTGCCTTGGCGGCTCCTACATTGAGGAAGAGGAGCAACGATGACGACAGCCATAACGATGACGATGATGACGATACGGCAAACATACATGCGACGGCAATGCCATAGGCGAGGAGGAGCCAGAGCATATACGAGGGCACGAGTGGCAGTGTCCACTGATTACCTGGTGCGCGTCGCCAACAATTTTGGAAAAGTGCATTGACGATAGAACACGACAGGGCGAGCAGGAGTACGACGGGCGCGGTCCACAGAGGAAGGAAGATAGCGACGACGAAAGCCATGCAACACGGAAGCAACCACTGAAGCCCTCCCATACAGGTGTCGAAGAGGATGAAGAGGGTCCAAGTCTTATGTGTGACGGGACGTGTGCGGATGTAGTCGTCCATCTCTACGGGTGAGTGTCTCCAAAAGATTTTTATCAACAGATCAGCGGGAATGATAGCTACCGCCATGAGAGGTACAATGGCTGCAAGTTCAAAAGGAGGCTTGAACTCTGCGAGGCTCTCTCGCACTCCAAAATAAGTGCCGACGACAATTCCTACGAAATAGAGCGCGAGAAAGAGGCCTACGAAGAAGGTACGCCAGGAGAATGCACGCTGTTTCTGTGTGAGCCAGAGGGATAGGAGTTCTTTGAACATAAGTGGAAAGTGAAAGGGGCCTCTCCCCTACCCCCTCCCCTGAAGGAAAGGGGATTTGGGGCTGAAGTTCTTCCCTTTAGGGGAGGATTTAGAAGAGGCAGAAAAGTGAGAAATGGAGTTTACGGTCGCTGTAAGCAGTTGTCAAGAGCAGCTGTGATGGCGTCCTTGTCGAGGTGCTGTCCTATGAAGACCAATTTCTGCATTCGGTCGCCGTAGAGTTGGTCCCAGTCGCGCTCCAAGTCGGGATGCTGTGCCTTGAAATCTGCGAGCTCATCGGCCGGCATCGTGGCATACCACGCTCCAGCGTTACGCAGAGACACCTGTCGCCCTGCCTGCTCGAAGACATAGCATGTGTCGCTCTCTTCGGAAAACCAACAGATGCCTTTGGCACGGATTATGCTCTTTGGCCAATGACGTGCCACGAACTCGTCGAAGCGGCCAAGATTTAACGGCTCACGGCGATAGTAGACGAAAGTGCCGATGCCATATTCCTCGGCTTCGCCTTCGTCATGGTCGTGGTGATGGTGGTGGTGATGGTGATGGGATCCGGCGGACGAACCGCCGGAAACTGAACGGTGGTCGCCATCATTGCCGTCATCGTGGTGGTGTTCGTGAGCATCATTGTCGTCGTGGTGGTGTTCGTGAGCATCATTGTCGTCGTGGTGGTGTTCGTGAGCATCATCGTCATCGTGGTGATGTTCGTGAGCATCATCGCCGTCGTGGTGTTCGTGAGCATCATCGTCGTCGTGGTGTTCGTGAGCATCATCGTCGTCATCATCATCGTCATGATGATTCTCTATCTCGTCTATCCAAGCGGCTGATGTCGCCACTTTATCAAAGTCGAACAAGCGGGTGTTGAGCAGGTGGTCGAGGTCTACGTCGCAGTAGTCGCATTCGATTATCTCGGCCTTTGGCTGGATGGCCTTTATTATTTCACGTATGCGTCCGAGTTCGTGAGCGCTCACTTCTGATGCTTTGTTGAGCAGAATGATGTTGCAGAATTCTATCTGCTGAATAACCAGATTCTCGATATCTTCCTCGTCAAGCCCTGGCCGCAGGAGATCGCCTCCGTTGCCGAACTCGTCGCGCAAGCGGAGAGCATCGACGACGGTTGCTATACAGTCGACAACAGGAAGACCATCGCGCATATATTCCATGCCCATTGTTGGTATTGAGCAGATAGTCTGGGCGATAGGTGCGGGCTCGCATATGCCGCTGGCCTCGATGACAATGTAGTCGAAACGTTGCTGCCGAGTGATGTCGCGCAACTGCTCTACAAGATCCATCTTAAGTGTACAGCAGATACATCCGTTCTGCAGTGCCACGAGGCTATCATCCTTTTGCCCTACTACTCCACCCTTCTCTATTAAGTCGGCATCTATGTTTACCTCGCCGATGTCGTTGACGATTACAGCAAACTTGATTCCTCTGCGGTTGTTGAGGATACGATTGAGAAGAGTTGTCTTACCGCTCCCGAGATAACCAGTGAGCAAAAGAACAGGGATTGACTGAATATTCATTACTCTCGTATAAGTTTTATGTTATATTTGTATTGTTAGTGATTTACATAGTGAAAAAGGAACCCTCGTTCAAGGTCGGAAATGCGCTATCAACTTGAGTTTATCGCCTTCGTCGTCGAGGAGGAAGAAGTGAGGTCTGCGCACATATCGCCCATTGACATCCTCGTGGCTGTGGACGCTGAGCAATAGGCGTCCCTTCCAATCGTGGAAGATCATGCCATGACCATAGTTGGGAGGCGTCAGGGGCTCTGGCTCCTGCACCCACGGGCCGTCGAGCGTACCGCTCTGGCTGTATGCTACGCCCATTGTATACTCCTTGCCGACCCAACTTGTCCAGATCATGCCGAGGCGGCCGGCCTGTGTACGGAAGAGCCATGGTCCGTCGGTGACGGCATTGGGGCTATCCCCAGCTTCGTTGCGGCTCCACGGCGACTCGCTGGCGCGGAACATCAGTTGAGCCCAGCCGATTGAGCCCGAGAGGTCATCGGTAAGCCGAATCTTCTCGATGGTTCCATCAATAGCTTGTAGCCATTCATGACAATATACCATATATGGATGTCCGTCGGTATCAACCCAGAGAGTTCCGTCGAGGGTGGGCTTGAAAGCAGGCAGATACACGGGATCGCTCATCGGTCGATAAGGTCCGTCAGGTTTATCGGAAACGAGAATATGGCAGGCACGTCGCGGTATCCTTCGTCCGCCAACGGAATCTATGGTGATTTCGTTGTTAGTGAACGTAGCAAAATAGTAGTACTTCCCGCGATAGTGATGGAGCTCGGCAGCCCATACTTCCGGCCGTCGGCCCATCCATGAGGCGGTGTCTGTCTCTATGACGTTGACAGGTCCGTCCCAGTAGCGAAGGTCTGTGCTCTTCCATAGAAGGCCTCCTGTGCCCGTCATGTAATAAGTATGTGTTGCAGAATCAGCGAGGATACATGGATCGCTGAGTATGATGCTGTCAGTAGGGACGTGTTCGCGAAAGCGCTGCCCTCGGCGTTGAGCCCAAGCTGGCATTGCAGCCATGATGGCAAGGCAGAGGATGGCATGAAGGTGTTTCATTCTGTATAGAATTTTATGATATTTGTTATTGCCCTCTGACATACTGGGCAGAACTCCGGCACCTCATTGACCTTCATTCGGCACTCTTGCACGGGGCGGAAGACGCCTTTTGACTGATAGCCGGCGCCCTCGTACACGCCGACCTTCGTCGTAAGCCCCTGCCCATCAGTGGGAGTAGGTATCGGCGTTCCCGGCTTTACGAGATCCGCCCATTTGGTTGCAAAATCATGCAATGTTGTCAGGTTAGGCTCCCAGGGTTCGGTATCGGCAGGGTATTGCATTACCTGGTCATTATCGTAGAAATATTCGTCGCCGAGTCCTCCGAACGAATGCCCAAATTCATGTACTATCACTTCCAGCTTGAAACGTGTCGAGCGTGCGGACGCAAGATTATAGAAATTATATATTCCACCTCCGCCGTACTCAGGCGTGTTTGCCAAAATGATGAAATGCTCGAAGGGGATGCCTGTCATCACATCATAGAGTCGTTTGATCTGCAGTGTCGTAAGATAGCGGTTGATGTAGAAAGTGTCGAAGCTGGAAGACAACGCCGTATCATACCACAGACCTTTATGCGGGATAGTAACGCCATTGTCACGCGAAGAGGGCATCACAGCTATGAAATTGAAGCAATCGATATGCGAGCGGAAAGGCTCGTGAGCTGTCAAGGCCACTATACTGCTGTCGCAGATTGCAAGGAAGTAGTCCATCTGGTCGGCAGCGAAACCTTCGGCGATGAATGCCACGTCGATTTTAGTCCGTGAGTCGCCTGCCTGACGGATGTAAGCCCACGGCGTCTGAGCCTCTGCACTGCGGTCCCTGATAAGTATATCTTCAGGATTGATTGTGTGGCGCAGGCTTGACCACACTCGCCGGTGAGTGTCAACGAGTTGTACGACCATGTCGACACGATGTCTTGGCATAGGCACAACGAACGTGTTCTCGAATGCCTTCTCTACGTGGCGAGCCTCTTCTGTCTCCAGCCACTCCTGAAACAGCGTCGAGAAAGAGTGTCGATAGAGTGTGTCGCCAGTCTGAGAGTCAATCATCGTAAGCTGACCGTTGCCCTCGAGAGGCAGGCGGCCGAGGTTGTGGCGCCGTCCATACCACCCGGCAGTCTTCGAGAGTTGGTCGAGGGCTATGTGCTGAGTGAGGTTTGTGCCCGAGAAGATGTAGTCTATGCGTAATGTTGAGTCGCAGAAATGCGTGGCGAAGTCTACTTCTGCAGCTTGTGCAGCCACGGTTACGAGTACAAGTGCGCAGCGAAGTAGATGTCTGAATATTGGCAACATCGGTTTTGCGTGTCTGAACATGTTTATTAGTCTTTGACTCTCACCGTAAGACTGCCGGCGCTTATCCCCTGAAACGCGCTCGACTGTCGCTGGCGAAGCATACCTTCGGCTGTCGGGTCAGCTATTGTGCTGCCGTCGGTGCCTGAAGGGCCGTTAGCTGAGTAGTGATATTCAGCAGAGAAACTGACAGCGATGTCCGAAGAGCGCATACGTAGTGGTACGTACAGGCTCCATACTGGATCTTGCGGTTCGTTGTCATAAACAACGTGGTCGGTGTGAGTTACAGTGACCAGAGAATCAGCGCCATCAGACGCCGGCAGGTAGTACTTAGCCTGCCAAGTGTAGACGGCACGATAAATCAGATGTCCGATTTTCTCCTGCCGAGCAGTAATCCTTACTGAGTCTCCCCTCACGGCAGGCTGTGGAGAATAGGAAAATCCCTTCCATGTCGGCATGTAGGATTGCTGGTCTTCTTCGTCGCAGGCAGTGAAGAATAAACATACTGCCACAAGACTTAAAGCATAAATAATCAGTCGTTTTCTCATTTTATATTAAAGTTTTGTTTTAATGCCTGATAGAGGCGTTGCACGGGCAAGCCCATAACGTTGTAAAACGAACCATTGATGTTCTCGACGCCCACGTATCCGATCCATTCCTGCACGCCATAGGAGCCGGCTTTGTCGAAAGGTCTATAGCGCCGAATGTATGTTTGAATCTCGTCATCGGAGAGTTTGCTGAAGGTGACGTCAGTGCAGCCGACGAATGCCACCTGCTTTTCTATTGTTGTCAGACAGACACCCGTATAGACCTGATGGGTATTTCCAGAGAGCATCCTCAGCATACGCGCAGCATCGGCTTCGTCTGCTGGTTTCTCCAGCACCTGACCGTTGAGCCATACGATAGTGTCTGCGGTGATGAGCAGCTCATGCGGCAGCAACAGGGGGACATAAGCCTGCGCCTTCTCCTTGGCGATGAACAAGGGTATGTCGCCCCCTTGCAGCTCCGGCGGATAGCACTCGTCGATGCCCGGCAACACGCGCACCTCAAAGTCCAAGTCGAGCCCTGCCAGCAGTTCGCGTCGGCGAGGTGAATTACTTGCAAGTATTAATTTATAATCTGACATACTGAGATTCCGTTAATTATTAGTGCAGACCGTGAAACGAGCCTACCAGCCAAAGGCCGTCTCGTCGGCCATCCATTTGCCCTGAGCCTTCAGCACTTGCTCGATGACGTCGCGGGCGCATCCGTAGCCGCCACGAAGATGACTGATGTATACGGAGATAGCCTTTATTTCAGGCGCTGCGTCGGACGGACAGACAGGACATCCCACGATTTGCATTATCTCGTAGTCGGGTATATCATCGCCCATGTAGATGACCTCGTCGTCGGCAAAACCATACTTTGCCTTCAGCTTTTCGTAAGTCTCAATCTTCACAGAGCACGAGAGGAAGACATCGTCGATACCGAGCAGCTGATATCGTCTGCGGATAGACTCAGGATGTGCACCGGAGATGATTGCCACGTGGAGTCCGCTCATCTGCGCCAGTCGCAATGCGTAACCGTCCTTGATATTCACTGTACGCACGGGTTCACCGTCGCTGCCTTGGGATATTGTCTCGGCGCTCAGGACTCCATCGACGTCGAAGAGCAGAGCCCGTATTCGTTTCAGGTCATAGTTTATCATACCGTTGAATGCTTTTGGTCAGCATTGAATAAATCTCTTGCAGGTCGGGGCGAGCGGCCAGCATGGCTTTCTGGAGGCCTGTGACATTAGCGTCGCGCCTGACGGCAGGTCCTGTCTGCGCCTCACGCGGGGTAAGTTCATGCAGCTTGGCTACGGTCTCGTCAACGAGCGGCAGCATGACGGAGAACGGGAGTCCGTCCTCGTCAAGAATATCAGCAGAGAGCGTACAGCAATGGTTCAGGAAGTTGCATGCGAAGACGGCAGCCAGATGCAGGCGTCGTCGCAGTGCTGCTGTCGACTTATGCACGAAGGCGGCATCGCCGGTCAGGCGGAATGCGAGGTCTTGCAGCGCCGCCTCGTCGTCGGGTATGGAGGCCTCAATGAAGAAATGTACGCGCGAGAAATCGACCTGCCGCTCTTTCGAGAACGTTTGCATGGGATAGAAGACACCGGCACGCTCGTGACCTGCCTCTACGAACAGCGACAGGGGCAGCGAACCTGCGGTGTGAACCATCAATGCTTGCTCACGTCCGACGTGCAGGCGGCGCACGACGTCGGGCAAGACATCATCTCTCACGGCTATGACATAGATGTCGGCATCACACGTCACTCTGTCGACCTCGCCCCACGAACTTCTGCATCCGAGTCTTCCAGCCAAGGCCTCAGCCGAAGCGCGACTCTTGCTCCACACCTCGACAATCTGTGCTCCGCTACCGCACAGTGCGGGCGCGAGGTTCACAGCAACACGGCCTGCGCCTATTATCGCTACTTTAGACATTGAATCGTAATGCGTTAGTCAGAACTTGTCGACGTGCACCTTGTCCCAAAGCAGACGATCCTCATTAAAGGGCTTCCGTTCCATGCCTTTGTAACCTACTGCTATGATTGAGACGACACGCATAGGCTCCGGTATACCAAGAAGGTAGCGTACGATGTTGTCGGCAGGCTCGCCCTCTTCCGTATAGCGCTCGCGCACCTGTATCCAACAGGCACCGAGACCGAGGTCTTCGGCCTGATAGAGCAACACGGTAGATGCCACGCTGGCATCTTCAATCCACACGTCGCTTTCTTCGGAATCACCCACGACGACAATGGCCAGGGGAGCGCCTGCGAGGAAGTCTGCACCTTGAGCCTTGCAGAGAGCCAGCTTTTCGAGCATCGCCTTGTCATCGACAACTACGAAGTGCCATGCATGCTTGCCCTTGCTGGAGGGAGCCATCAGGGCACTCTTGAGCAACTGCGCGACTACGTCAGCAGGAATCTCTTCGTCTGTGAACTTGCGCATAGAGCGGCGCAGACGCACCAAATCTGAAAAACTTTCCATTTCCTTATGATTGCTTACATATTCGGCTGCAAAGATAGCGATAATAATCAAAAGTGAGAAGTGAAAAGAGAAAAAATAGCGAAAAGCACTTATTCTTTAAACTTTAAACTTTAAACTTTAAAACCAGCACCGGAATCTTCTTTAACTTTGCAGTCATGGAAATACAAAACCAGGAGCTCGAGATGGCGCGCAACTATGCGCTCTATACTCATCGAAATATATTCCTCACGGGCAAGGCCGGCACGGGAAAGACAACCTTCCTGCGCCGCTTGCGGGCCGAGTCGAAGCGCCGCATGATTGTCGTGGCGCCCACAGGCGTCGCCGCTATCAACGCAGGCGGAGTCACCATACACTCCTTCTTTCAGCTGGCGCCAGGCCTATTCCTGCCTGGAAAGATGGTGGCAGGGCGCGACCCAAAGAGCCGCTACTCTATATCGAAACAGAAACAGAACATTCTGCGCTCGCTCTCGCTGCTCGTCATCGATGAGATTTCCATGGTGCGTGCGGACCTGCTTGACGCCATCGACGACGTACTGCGGCGTTATCAAGACCGCTCGAAACCATTCGGCGGCGTTCAACTGCTGCTCATAGGTGACCTCCAGCAGCTGGCGCCTGTGGCCACCGATACCGAATGGCCGCTGCTGAAGGAAGTATATACGACGCCATATTTCTTCTCTTCGCTGGCGCTCCAACAGACAGACTTCGTGTACATCGAGCTCAAGCACGTCTACCGACAGCAGGATCAGACGTTCGTCGACCTCCTCAACAGTGTACGCGACGGGCATGTGACGCAGGCAACGCTGCAAGCCCTAAATGCGCGCTACACACCACGCTTCAATCCCCCCGACAGCGAGGACTGGATTACGCTGACGACTCACAACCACCAGGCAGCAAGGCTCAACGAACAACGCATGCTTGCGCTCAGCAACACGCCTCATACCTTTGAGGCACGCATCAAGGGAGACTTTCCCGAAAGCTCTTACCCCACCGACGCCACGCTGACACTCAAGGTGGGCGCACAGGTCATGTTCTGCAAGAACGATCCTTCGACGGCTAAAGCCTACTACAACGGGCGCATAGGACGAGTGGCCGAGATAGGCAACGGCAGCGTCACGGTAGTCTGCCGCCGCGAGAGCGGAAGCAGCGCCTCATCTGACGTCGACCGTATCGAAGTAAAACCGCTCGAATGGGCCAACACACGCTACACCACAGACCCCGCCACGGCAACCATTCACGAAGAGCAAATAGGCTCGTTCACGCAAATTCCGCTACGTTTGGCCTGGGCTATCACAATACACAAGAGCCAGGGACTGACCTTCGACCACGCCATTATCAATGCCGGACGAGCTTTCTCACATGGACAGGTCTACGTGGCACTCTCACGCTGCCGCACGCTCGAGGGCATGGTGCTCTCGACGCCTATCACTCAGGATATCATTACCACAGACCCCGATGTCATACAGTTCAACGCTTATGCCGGTGAGCACACGCCTACGCCCGAGACCTTCCTGAACGACCGTCGCTTGTTCCTCGAAGACATCCTCTGCGACATTTTCGACTTCAGAGCCATCTCCATGCGACTCCGATATTTCGAGCGCCTCACTGCTGAGCACCTCTCGGCCTACTTCTCCAGTTACGCACGCTCGGTGGCAGAAGCGGCTTCGCTGACCGACAGCCAGCTCATGGCCGTAGGCATAAAATTCCAGACTCAGATACGCCAAATCATGAGCGCAAACGACGAGGCTTCCTCACAATTGCTGCGCGAACGCCTGAGAAAAGGCATGGCATATTACGCATCTTCGACGGCAAAAATCCTTGGCGAGCTCCTTACGCTACAACTACCAGAAATAGACAACGCCCGTACACGCGCACAGATAACTAATGAGTACACTATTCTCCAAAGCGCTTACGACGAGAAAATGGCCATCTTTACAGCCTGCCTCACAGACTTCTCGCTCGAAGCCTATTGGAATGCCAAGGCTAAGGCTGCAATGACAGAGGAGACTACGCCATCGCGAAAGACACGGACAAAGAAAGCGGCAGAGCCAAAGCTGCCATCGGAAAAGAAAAAGAGTCCGAAAAAAACTGACATCGACTACGGACGGATACGCAATGCCACGCTCTATCACGCGCTGCTCGAATGGAGGCAGCTGACAGCACGCGAGCGCAAGCTGCCTTTAGCATACATCATGCCCTTACACACCATCATCGGAATCAGCAACATGCAACCTCGGACGCCCGACGAGTTGCTCTCGATACCCGGTATAGGAAAGAAAACCGTGCAAGACTACGGAGCAGACCTGCTCGAGCTTGTGGCAACACACTCAAATTAGCAAATAAAAACACAGCTGGGTGAATATGACTATACAGCCGGGTGAATTTGCTAATGTAGCCGGGTGAATTTGCTTATGCAGCCGGGTGAATTTGCTTATGCAGCCGGGTAAATATGACTATACAGCCGGGTGAATATGACTATGCAGCCGGGTGAATATGACTATACAGCCGGGTGAATATGACTATGCAGCCGGGTGAATATGACTATGCAGCCGGGTGAATATGACTATACAGCCAGGTAAATATGACTATACAGCCAGGTGAATATGGCATACCTACAGCAGGAATTTGAGGTCCGAAGCAAAAAAAGTGGCCTGCCAAACATTGTATCTCGCATTTTTTACTTAATTTTGCAGCACAATGTACCGAAAAGAATTTAAAAATAAAGATAAATGTTAACACTAAAACTCATCAATGAAGAAACCGAACGCGTAATATGCGGCCTCGAGAAGAAACATTTTAAGGGCGCGGCAGAAGCCGTAGCTGCGGTCCAGGCTACAGACCGCCGTCGACGTGAAGCCCAGCAACAACTCGATCAGTTGCTCTCCGACAGCAAGAAGAAAGCCGCTGAAATCGGAGCTCTCATGAAACAGGGCCTTCGCGATGCTGCCGAGCAAGCCAAAGCGTCTGTGGCGACCATGAAAGAACGCGCCAAGGAACTCGAGGTTGCTATGGCCGAGGCTGAGCGCCAGCTGACCGACCAGCTTTGCCAAATTCCCAATATTCCCTATGACGAAGTGCCCGAGGGTTCTGTCGCCGAGGACAACCTCGTCGTGAAATACAACCCGAACAGAGCCAATCCGGCCCTCAACAGCCAGGGAGGAGAAGCCTCTGGCCTGCAGGAACCGAATATTACCGTTGGAGAGTTCAACGAAGCATACGCCAACTCTCTCCCATCCGTAACGTTAGAGGCCGAGGGTGGGTCCGCTCCCCTGCCCCACTGGGAGCTTGCCAAGAAATACAACCTCATCGACTTTGACCTCGGAGTAAAGATCACCGGAGCCGGATTCCCCGTATACATCGGCAAAGGTGCCCAGCTGCAGCGAGCACTCATCAACTTCTTCCTCGACGAAGCACGCAAGGCAGGCTACACAGAGATTATGCCACCGACAGTCGTCAACGCCGCCAGCGGCTACGGCACAGGGCAGTTGCCCGACAAAGAAGGGCAGATGTATCACGCCGAGGTCGACGATTTCTACCTTATTCCCACGGCTGAGGTACCAGTAACGAACATCTACCGCGACGTCATCCTCAACGAGAAAGACCTGCCAATCAAGAACTGCGCCTACACTCAGTGTTTCCGCCGCGAAGCCGGTTCCTATGGCAAGGACGTACGCGGCCTCAACCGCCTGCACGAATTTTCGAAGGTCGAGATCGTGCGAATCGACACGCCCGAGCACAGCCGCGAGAGCCACCGCGAGATGCTCGACCATGTCGAAGGCCTGCTCAAAAAGCTCGAACTGCCTTACCGCATACTCCGACTCTGCGGTGGCGACCAGTCGTTCACTTCGGCTATCTGCTATGACTTCGAAGTTTATAGCGAAGCACAGAAGCGTTGGCTTGAAGTATCAAGCGTTTCGAATTTTGACACCTATCAGGCCAACCGACTCAAATGCCGCTATCGCCCCGAAAGCAGCAAGAAGCCCGAACTATGCCACACACTGAACGGCTCCGCTCTCGCCCTGCCACGCATAGTCGCCGCATTGCTCGAAAACAACCAGCACGAGGATGGCATCCATATCCCCAAAGCCCTGCAGCCATACTGCGGGTTCGACATCATAGGATAAGCACTTAGCACAATACTTAGGACTAACTTATATACAATCTTTTAAACTTTCACCTTCATGAACGACATTAAAGTTCTTAACCACGCAGCCGACAATATCCGCATCCTGGCTGCATCAATGGTCGAGAAGGCCAAGAGCGGTCACCCAGGCGGTGCCATGGGCGGAGCAGACTTCATCAACGTGCTCTATAGCGAATACCTCACCTACGACCCGTCAGACCCAACGTGGGTAGGCCGCGACCGTTTCTTCCTAGATCCCGGCCATATGGCTCCTATGCTCTACTCCCAGCTTGCACTCATCGGTAAGTTCTCGCTCGAAGAGCTGAAGCAGCTGCGCCAGTGGGGCTCGCCAACACCCGGACACCCAGAAGCTGACCCCAAGCGCGGAATCGAAAACACCAGCGGCCCGCTCGGGCAAGGTCACACCTTCGGTATCGGAGCCGCCATAGCCGCCAAGTTCCTGGCTGCTCACACCGGCAACCCCACTTTCGAGAAGGAAACCATTTACATCTATATCTCCGACGGCGGCGTGCAGGAAGAAATCTCGCAGGGCGCTGCACGCATCGCAGGCATCCTAGGTCTGGACAACGTCGTGATGTTCTACGACTCCAACGACATACAGCTCTCCACAGAGACGGCTGAAGTCATGAACGAGGACACGGCAGCCAAGTACCGAGCCCTGGGATGGGAAGTGTTCGAGATCAACGGCAACGATGCAGCTCAGATCCGCACAGCTATCGAGCAGGCTAAGGCCGTGAAGGGCAAGCCCGCCCTCATCATCGGCAAGACCATCATGGGCAAAGGTGCCCTCAAGGACGACGGCTCGAGCTACGAGCGCAACTGCAAAACCCACGGCGCCCCACTCGGCGGCGACGCCTACAAGAAGACCATCGCAAACCTGGGCGGCGACGCAGAGAATCCGTTCGTCATCTTCGACGACGTCAAGGAGCTCTATGCCCGTCGTGCTGAAGAGCTGAAGGCTATCGTCGCCAATCGCAAGGATGAAGAAGCAGCCTGGGCTGCCCAGAATCCCGAGTGCGCTGCCGCACAGGCTGAATGGTTCAGCGGCAAAGCTCCGAAAGTCGATTGGACCAAGGTGCAGCAGAAGAGCGGCGATGCCACACGCAGCGCAAGCGCTGCCGTGCTCAGCCAGCTGGCCGAGCAGGTGCCCAACATGATCTGCGCCAGCGCCGACCTCTCTAACTCTGACAAGACCGACGGTTTCCTCAAGAAAACCCATGCCCTCAAGGCAGGCGACTTCAGCGGTGCCTTCTTCCAGGCCGGCGTGGCCGAGCTGACGATGGCTTGCTGCTGCATAGGTATGGCGCTGCACGGAGGAGTCATTCCCGCTTGCGGAACGTTCTTCGTTTTCTCTGACTACATGAAACCTGCCGTCCGCATGGCAGCCCTGATGGAACTGCCCGTGAAGTTCATCTGGACACACGATGCCTTCCGCGTCGGCGAGGACGGTCCTACCCACGAGCCCGTGGAGCAGGAAGCACAAATCCGCCTGATGGAAAAGCTGAAGAACCACCACGGCAAGAACTCCACCCTCGTGCTACGTCCTGCCGACGCTCAGGAGACGACAGAGGCTTGGCGTCTCGCCATGGAAAATGTCGACAGCCCCACTGCCCTCATCCTCAGCCGTCAGAACATAGCCGACCTGCCCGCTGGCAACGACTACAAGCAAGCTGAGAAGGGCGCTTACATCGTGGCCGGTTCCGATGAGAATCCCGATGTCATCCTGCTCGCCAGCGGCTCAGAGGTATCAACCCTCGTGGCCGGCACCGAACTGCTCCGCAAGGACGGCGTGAAGGTGCGTATCGTCAGCGTGCCCTCCGAGGGACTCTTCCGCAGCCAACCTAAGGAGTACCAACAGCAAATCCTGCCCTGTGGCATCAAGAAATTCGGTCTCACCGCCGGGCTTCCTGTAAACCTCGAAGGACTCGTAGGTGCTGACGGCTGCGTCTGGGGCCTACAGAGTTTCGGCTTCAGCGCACCATACAAGGTGCTTGACGAGAAACTGGGCTTCACGGCCGAAAACGTGTACACGCAAGTTAAGAGCCTGTTGGCGTAAAGGTATGGACGTAAAAATAATAGGGTTAGCCAGCGACCACGCTGGCTACCCATTAAAGGAATTCATCAAGAAGTACCTCGAGGGTAAAGGTCTGGAGTACAAAGACTTTGGCACCTACAGCGAAGCCTCGTGCGACTACTCTGACTTCGGTCACCTGCTGGGCAGTGCCATCGAGAACGGCACCGTCTACCCCGGTATCGCCGTATGCGGATCCGGCGAGGGCATCTCTATGACTCTCAACAAGCATCAAGGCGTTCGTGCCGGACTGGTGTGGCGCCCTGAAATAGCGCACCTCATCCGCCAACACAACGATGCCAACATCATCGTGTTTCCAGGTCGTTTCATCGACGAAGCCACATGCATTGCCTGCCTCGACGAGTTCTTAACGACGAAGTTCGAGGGAGGTCGTCATCAGGCTCGCATCGACAAGATACCTTGTTAGAGAACTGTCTTGTCAGTGCGTTCACGGCCATTGGCCATAAACCTGATAGTAATAATAATCGTAGAGTTCGTCTGGCTTGACACCTGGAAATCTATCTGCGAATAAATCCGCAAGGCCCGGTGCATGTGCATCGATGGCCTTGCGGATATTTTTTAGTGCTTCCGTGTGATTTGCCAGCGACATCTGTGCAAACGCCAGCATGGCATATACATCGGCGTTGACGTCGTCGCTTATTTGTATAAGCTTAGAAAGCATAGCCTCGACAGTGTCGAAATACGAATAGTCGAGCAGTAGACTTGCGCCTTTGAAGTAGATGTCCATCGCAGCTTCTGGGTGGCGCTCCATGAGGGCATGTATCGTCTGGAGCGCCTTGTCCAAATCGCTGTTTTCAGCAAATACGCGCACCGGAAGCAGCCGTTCGTCCCAGTCGTTATTCTTGTCATCTGCTTTCAGGCTTTCGGCCTTCCCAAGGTTTTCGAGCGCTTCGTCGACGCAGCCCAGACGGCTGGCAACCTGCGCCATCTGTTCGAAGATTGCCACACGGTCCTCGCTCTCGTTGTCGATGAGTTCCTGAGCTTGTTTGATGGCTGTCAGTGCCTGCTCCGGCTCGTTGAGGTCAAGCAGAGCGTACGAATCATATAGCCAGTGGGTCTCGCAGGTAGGATTCGCCGTCTCAAGCTGTTGATATAGCTCATGCGCCTCAGCGCAGTTGCCTTCCTGCAGCAAAATCCAGGCTTTCAGTTGAAGGGCACGTTCGTTCTCAGGGTCAACAGCGAGGGCATAATCCACAGCCTCCATGGCCTTGTTATAATCTCCTATATTAGAATATCCCTCGGCACTCCAGTTCCATGCCTCGATGCTGAACGGGTCGACGTCAAGCATACGACTGACGTATTGCAGCGCCACTTCGTTGTTGCCCATGCCCAGGCATACGTCGGCCTTCAGCTGCCATGTCTTGTACCACTCGGGAGCTATCTGCTCCAGCTTATTTGCAAACACGAGCGCATCGTCGTACTTGCAGTAGTCGATGAAGATGTATGCCGAATCGTAGATGAAAAAGTCTGCATCGTCAACCTGATCTTCAGCACTCAGCAGCAGTAGGTCCATCGCCTCGCCAGCATGACCGTCGCGCACCATCAGCTCAGCCTTCAGGAAGAGCACTTCCCGGTGGTCTTGGTCTTTGATGGCGTTACAGATGGACAGCGCTTGCGCCGGCTCGTCTTTGAGCATGTACTGTCGTGCCTTGAATATCTGGGGGTCGACAGCGTCAGGGTGTAGGCGCAGAGCCAGGTCAATTACTTCATTGGCCTTGTCCTCGTCCTGAAGCACCATGGCATAGTATTCTGCTATGTCCGTCAAGTCCTCCGCATCCATGTAAACTCCCTGTCCGGCGGCGCATGCACGCTCGTAGAGCTCAAGTATTTCCCTGAACTCCGGGTCATCAAAGTATTTCAGGTCATCGTCTAAGCGCATAGATACAAGTGGACGAGGGGACAAATGCGACTTACTTCTTGAACGTATCCTTGAGTCCTACCGTTTTGTTGAAGACGAGGTGATCTGGGGTGGAGTCAGTGTCGACGTTGAAGTATCCAATGCGCTGGAACTGCAAGTATGTCAGTGCAGGCATTGTCTGAACGAACTTCTCGATGAAGCAGTTGGTGAGCACGTGCAGCGAGTCGGGGTTCATCATCTGCTTCATAGCATCGATAGGAGTGAGGCCTTCGTCCTGCAGGCGAGCCAGCTCATCGCGAGGATTCTCGACCTGCCAAAGTCTCTCGTACATCCTGACCTCAGCAGGCAGGCAATGAGCGCAGCTGAGCCAATGTAGGGTCTTGCCCTTTATCTTGCGGTCGGCGCCAGGCATCCCGCTACGTGTCTCAGGGTCATAGGTGGCGTAGATGCAGGTGACGTTGCCCTCGGCATCAAGGTCGTAGGGGTGGGCATCCTCGTCGTTACATTTAATAATATAGGCGTTCTTGAGCCGCACCTCCTTGCCGGGCGCCAGGCGCATGAACTTCTTCTCGGCCACGGGCTGGAAGTCGTCGCGCTCAATCCAGAGCTCGCGTGAGAACTCTATGGTGTGGGAGCCTTCCTCGGGATGTTCCGGGTTATTGATGGCGGTGAGCTCCTCTACCTGCCCTTCAGGGTAGTTGGTGATGACGAGCTTGACGGGGTTGATGACAGCGGAGACGCGCGTGGCCCGTTTGTTGAGATCGTCGCGTACAGCGCTCTCGAGCAGAGCGAAGTCGTTCAGTGCGTCATAAGTCGTGTAACCGATCTTGTCGATGAAGTTGACGATGCTCTCCGGAGAGTAGCCACGCCGGCGGAAAGCGCAGATGGTAGGCATGCGCGGGTCATCCCATCCGCTGACGAATCCGTTCTTGACCAGCGCCAGCAGATTGCGCTTCGACATCAGCGTGTAGTTCAAGTTAAGCTTGTTGAACTCGGTTTGGCGGGGACGGTTATCCTCAATATTCTCGGTCTCGCCACGCCACTCCTTCATCCACGTCACGAAGAGGTCATACAAGGGACGATGCTCTACAAACTCGAGCGTACACCACGAGTGCGTAACGCCCTCAAGGTAGTCGCTCTGACCATGGGTAAAGTCGTACATCGGGTACGCGTTCCACTGCGAACCCGTGCGCCAATGCGGTATATTAAGCACGCGGTAGATGAGTGGGTCGCGGAAGAGCATATTGGGGTGCGCCATGTCTATCTTGGCGCGCAGGACGAGCGTTCCAGGCTCGCACTGGCCGCTGTTCATGAACTCAAACAGCCGCAGGTTTTCCTCTACAGGTCTGTCGCGGAAGGGGCTGTTGGTGCCGGGCGAGGTCGTCGTGCCTTTCTGCTTGGCAATCTCCTCGCTCGACTGCTCGTCGACGTATGCGCGTCCCTGCTTGATGAGCCACACAGCGAAATCCCAGAGCTGCTGGAAGTAGTCTGAGGCGTAGTAGATATTTGCCCACTGAAAGCCGAGCCACCTTATGTCTTGCTCGATGGCGTTGACATACTCGGTGTCCTCCTTCTGTGGGTTGGTGTCGTCGAAACGCAGGTTACACTGCCCGCCGTACTTCTTAGCCAGTCCGAAGTCAATGGCTATGGCCTTGGCATGGCCTATATGCAGGTAGCCGTTGGGCTCGGGGGGGAATCGAGTCTGCATGCGACCGCCGTTCTTACCTTCTGCCAGGTCGTTAATCACTTTCTGCTCGATGAAACTTACGCTCTTCTTCTCGAGAACTTCGTCTTTAGTATTCTCTTCCATATCTTATTTTTACTTAAGGAGGCTTCTATAAATTGTCTTTCTGAAATCAACGTTTTCGCTAAGCCATATAAAAAGAAAGGCAAGGATTTCCGAAAGAGTACATATCAGCTGTTTTTAAGATTATTCTTTAAAACGGGGGACTTACAGCAGTCCCCTTAAATCATTCATTCGGCTCTGATACTGGGCGATATATTTGCCCAGGATATCAAATTCGAGGTTTACTACGGTCCCTTCCTTGATGTTGTGGAAATTCGTGACTTCAAAGGTGTAGGGAATAATGCATACTGCAAAAGTGTTGCTCGTAGGACGGCATACGGTCAGCGAGACCCCGTTGATGCTCACCGAGCCCTTGTCTACGGTGAAGTATCCGCGGCTGACCATCTCGGGGTCTGTGTCGTACTCGAAGGTGAACTCATAGCTGCCTTCCTGATCCTCTACGCGTATGCAGCGTGCCGTCTGGTCTACGTGGCCCTGGACGATATGTCCATCGAGGCGGCCGCCCATCATCATGGAGCGCTCCACGTTTACCTCGTCGCCAACGGTCAGCAGCCCAAGGTTGGAGCGTTCCAACGTCTCGCGCATGGCCGTGACGGTGTAGGTGTCGCCTTCGATGCGCACTACGGTCAGGCACACGCCGTTGTGTGAGATACTCTGGTCGATCTTCAGTTCGTCGGTGAACGGGCAGCGCATCGTAAAATGCATATTATCCTGCTCACGCTCTATGGACACGACGGTGGCCGTACATTCAACTATTCCTGAAAACATATATTAGTGGTATTTTGTTAACGTGTGCAAAGTTACAACAAAAAGTTGGGATAGCTACACAAATAGAAGAAAAAAATCCATATCGGTGCTTTCTTCATGATAATCCTTGCATCTGGTTGCTTGTCATGCAGGAGCAATGTCCGATAGCTTATAGGATTCTCCGATGTTTTCCTGCCATGTCATAGCTCAAGCAAGCTTGGCCCTGCTCAATTAACCTACTCTTGCTGCAATAATGATAAAAAAAGATGCAGATAGCAAGATTTTCCTCGCCTCTATTCTTTTCTTTAGACAAAAATAATTAACTTTGTCGGCAGAATCATTTTACCAGAAGCTAATAATGCACATCGTCATAGCCGGAAATATTGGCAGCGGAAAGACCACGCTGACGAACATGCTCGCCCAGCACTATGGATGGAAGGCGCAGTTCGAAGCCGTGGACTACAACCCTTACCTCGAAGACTACTACAAGGACATACCGCGGTGGTCCTTCAACCTCGAGGTGTACTTCCTCAAGCAGCGCTTCAAGGACTTGCTGGAACTGAGCAAGAGCAGCGAGACAATCATTCAGGACCGCAGCATCTACGAGGGCGTTTACGTCTTCACAACGAACAACCACATCATGGGCAACCTCTCGGACCGCGATTTCAGCACCTACATGGAGCTTTTCGAGCAGATGACCGATATCTTGCGCTACCCTGATTTGATGATCTATCTGCGGGCATCGGTGCCTCACCTCGTGGCCAATATCCAGAAGCGGGGGCGAGACTATGAGCAGTCGATGCCTATCGACTACCTGCGCAACCTCAACCACCTCTACGAGGACTTCGTATACGAAAAATATCGAGGCCGGAAGCTCGCAATAGACGTTGATGACCTCGACTTTCAGCACCGTGCAGAGGATTTTGCCCACATCATCGACCTCATTGACACAAACCTCTTCGGACTCTTCCCGCCGGACAGCTAATATCTTATACAACTCTCTTACGCTTGCACATGACAAATGACAGATTAAAGCATAAAAATAACAGCCCCACCCCACTAATGGATTCAGTCCTCGGAACAAAACCCTTAACCCTTTCGCTCGGAACCCTTAGGACTTTTGCCCAAAACCCTTAAGACTTTTGCGCATAACCCTTAAGACTTTTGCTCTAATCTCTAATCCCTAATCCTTTTAATAATCCCTAATCTACCCCCCAAAAAATGCATATAGCCATCGCAGGGAATATAGGTAGCGGCAAGACTACCCTTACAAAGCTCCTGGCTGCCCACTACGGCTGGACAGCCCGCTTCGAGCCCGTCGATTTCAATCCCTATCTCGACGACTTCTACAAAGACATGAGCCGCTGGTCGTTCAACCTCCAGATCTACTTCCTAAACAAACGTTTTAAGGACGTCGTGGAGATAGCAAAGAGCACGGACACAGTAATACAAGACCGCACAATATTCGAGGACGCCCGCATCTTCGCGCCCAACCTCCACGCCCAGGGCTACATGAGCGACCGCGATTTCGAAAACTACACAGACCTCTTCGATCTTATGATGTCGCTCGTGAAGCTGCCAGACCTTATGATCTATATCCGCGCGTCAATCCCGACGCTGATAGCTCAAATACAGAAGCGAGGCCGCGACTTCGAGCAAAGCATCCGCATCGATTACCTCCAAGGACTGAGCGAGCGCTACGAGCAGTGGATCAGCGGCTACAAGGGCCGCCTCATCATTGTAGACGGCGACAACTGCAAGTTCGGCAACGACCCGCAAGCCCTGCAGCAGGTCACCGATCTCATTGATGCCGAGCTATACGGACTCTTCAGCTAGTGCTCAGCCCACTCACTACACGTCCTTGGGCGTTGTCGTCTGAATGACGTTGCCTCGCACCTCTTCGCCCTTCTTAAGCCCCGAGCGCACTTCAATGTTAATGCCGTCGGAGAGACCAGTGACTACGGCGCGACGCTCATACACGGGAGGCACGGCGCGAGCATCCGTGATGACATAGACGAAGGTGCTGTCGCCACTGAACTCAATGGCTGCTTCAGGTATGGTGAGCACATTCTTTGCCTCCTCAAGCACAATTTGTGCTGTAGCACTGTAGCCACTGCGCAGGCGACCACTGTCGGTGCCTTCGGGCAAGCGCACTGCAGCTTTTATCTCAAACTGGTTTGCGCCGCCCGTGGTGGCCGCCGCTTTTGGGCTTATGTACTCAAGTGCTGCCGAGAAACGGACGTCCTGCAGTGCACCTATACTTATCTCCATCGGCATGCCGGTCTGAAGGTGCCCTACTTCCGTCTCGTCTATGTTTCCGCGGAAGATTAGATTGCTCATATCGGCAACTGAAGCAATGGTTGTACCATCATTGAAAGTATTACTGAGAATCACCGAGTTACCAACCTTAACCGGCACATCAAGTATGATACCGCTGATGGTCGAGCGCACAAGCGTGTTCGACGACGAAGCGTTGCTGGCCGACACGCCGTCGCGCGTCAGTTCCAACTGCTCTTGCGCCACACGCACCTCCTCGCGCGATTGGTTGTAAGCCTGCCGCACCTTCTCGTAGTCGTTGGCCGAGATGAGACCTTTATCGTAGAGCGTCTTCTGCCGCTCGTAGTCCGTCTTGGCCTGCTCGCTATTGAGGCACGCCAGGCGTACGCGGCTCTGGGCGCTGGCCAGCTGATTCATGTCGGGGATGACCTTCAGCTTGGCGATGACCTCGCCGGCCTCGACACGCTGGCCGGCCTCCTTGAGCAGTTCGGTGATGATGCCCGAGATCTGCGGCTTCACCGCCACCTCATCACGCGGCTCAATCTTACCCGTGACAATCGTTGTCTTTGAAAGGTTACGCACCGACGGCGTCAGCGTCTCGTAGAGCACCGGCTTGGGTCGCGAATTTAGGTATAGGAACACGAACGTACCGAAGAAAAGCAGCGCCACGAGGGCGAAAGCCAGAAGTCGAAAGAATTTTTTCATCGTCAATATCACGGCGTGGGCCGTAGCTTTAAAGTTTAAGGGGGTTACTATAAATACACTATTACTCCTCTCGCATAGCGTCAACAGGTTTTATGGCCATAGCACGTGCCGCCGGAGCCAGTCCGGCGAGGACTCCGAGAGCTGCCAGAAGTGCGGCTGCGCCGATAGCTGTCCAGAACGTCACCTGGAAATGGCCTTTGGCGATGCCGTCCTCTGTGAAGCCCAGCTCCATCATCTGCAGCACTACTACCGAGAAGAGGATGCCGCTCAGGCCCGCCACGGCCGTGAGCAGGATGCTTTCGGAGATTATTTGTGAGAGTATCATGCGTGGCGTAGCGCCGATGGCACGCCGTATGCCTATCTCGGTGGTGCGTTCCTTAACGGTCACCATCATGATATTCGACACTCCGATGGCTCCCGCCAAGAGCGTGCCTATGCCGACGAGCCATATGAGCAGGTCAACGCCCGAAAAGAGGTTGTCCATAATCCCAAAGAGCACCTCGGTGTTGAACACCATGACGGCTTTCTCGTCCGTCGGATCTACGTCGTGAGCACGGGCAATGACCTCGCGTATGCGTGGAGTGATGTCGCTGATGGCTGTGCCGCGATGAGCAGTGATGGCTATGAGGTCGATGCGGTCGCCCATATTGAAAGCCCTCTGCATAAGCGAGAGAGGGATTACGACGGCTTCTTCTGCCGATCCGTTGATGTTAATGTTGCCTGCGGCATAATTAACTCCGATGACCGAATAATACGCCGAATCCAGACGCACCATCTGTCCACACGGATCGCCTCCTCCAGGGAAGAGAGTCTTGTAGACCTTCTTGCCCAGGACGCATACCTTTCTCTGCTGCGCAATATCCATATCATTGATGAAGCGGCCGTAGAATATCTTTGGAGCCTCAACGTCGGCATAGCTGGGTAGTTGCCCTTTGACGTTGCAGTTGTACTTATGATCACCGTTGACAGCCTGAACGCCCCAGTTGGAAGCCAAAGGCGAGATTACGTCGAGCTGTGGCACTTGAGCCCGCAGACGCTCGATGTCGCCTGTCGATAGCGACCACGTGCGTCCCTTGCGTAAGCCGTGGAAGGGCTTCGTCGTCGGCTGCCCCCAGATGATGGCGGCATTAGTGGCAAAGCCCTCGAAGTTAGCCGAGAGCATGTCCTTCATGCCGGCTCCGCCGCCGATGAGTGCAACTAGCATGAAGACGCCCCAGAAGACGCCGAAGCCAGTCAGAAAGGAGCGCGCCTTGTTGCGGAGTAGCGTCTCGAGCAGTTCGTGGTATGCGTCAATATCTATTCTCATTCGGCTCTCAAGGCTTCAATGGGACGGATGCGGGCGGCCTTCATGGCCGGTACGAGGCCCGCAATGGTTCCTGCAAGGATTAGTACTATGGTTACGGCAACGCACGTGCCGAGGCTGACCGTGGGATTTACAAACATCGTCGTGGTGAACAGACCCGTCTCGATGGGTTTTGAGCCCAGAGTGGCGTCCATATAGAGGTTAGCGAAGATGCCTAAAAGCATACCAAAATATCCGAAGAATCCGGTCACGGCTACGCTCTCAGTGATGATGATGCGCAGGATTGAGAGAGGCGATGCTCCGATGGCCTTGCGTATGCCAAACTCTCGTGTGCGTTCGCGAACGGAGATGAGCATGATGTTCGAGACGCCTACAATGCCGCTAAGCAGCGTGAAAAGGCCGATGACCCACAGAGCTGTGCGGATGATACTCGTCCCCTTCTGCATCTGCAGAGCCTGCGTAAAGCGGTTCCATATCCAGATAGACTCTTCATCATCAGGTGCGGCACGATGGTTGCGGTTGATGGCGGCGCGGTAGTGGTGCTCGAAGTCTTCGTTGGCCTGCTCTGTGTCGAGGCCGTGGAAGGTAAAATTGATCCTCCCGACCTGTTTACCTCGGTTATATATAGTCTGCAACGTCGTGAAAGGCACCGTAGCGTCGCTGCTCATACGGCTTTTGTCCTCCTGTTCCAAACCTACTACGGTGAAAGCCATCTCGCCAATCTTAACGGTCTGCCCCAGCAGGCGCCGCGGGTTCTCGGGTATCAGTTCGCGAGCCTGATTCTCTGGCAGTATGACGACCTTTCGCTGGTCGCGTATGTCTATATCGTTGATAAAGCGTCCTGTGGCCAGCTTCGTTTTGTTGATTTCAGAATCCATCGGATATACGCCGCGCAGGCTGCCGCTGACATAGTTCTCGCCGAAAGTAATTGTGCTGCCATTTTCGTAGAGGATAGCACCCGCCTTGTCAATGTTCGAAGAGAAGCGCGTCTGCGTGGTCACCAAATCATTGTCCTCGAGGCTCACTTCACGACCTTCTTTCAGACCGTCATGAGCCTTCGACGTCATGCCGCCAAACACCATCATCGAGTTGTCGACCCAGCGGTCGTTGTTAGTTAGCTGAGCATTAAGCAAGCCATTGCCGGCACCGAGCAACACTATAAGCATGAAGATACCCCAGGCCACGGCGAAACCCGTCAGCGAGGTGCGCAGCTTGTTGCGCCGCGCTGTCTGCCATATCTCACTCAAAAGTTCTATCATTACTCAATTTCCAATTGCCAATTTTCAAATGTCCGCTCGAGTTTGCTCGCTTCTTGAAGTGTCTAGCGTCACCATACGGAATGCCGAGCACGCTTGCAAAGAACTTTCAACTACAAGCGTCGCCCGCATCCTTTCAACTCTCAATCTTCCCGTCCTTGATACGAATGATACGGTTGGTCTGCGCAGCCACATTCGGATCGTGAGTGACGATTATCATCGTGATGTGCTCCTCGCGGTTGAGTAGCTTGAGCAGCTCCATAACCTCTACGCCTGTCTTTGAGTCCAGGGCACCCGTGGGCTCATCGGCCAGGATTATCTTCGGGCGCGTCACCAAAGCCCGTGCTATGGCCACGCGTTGCCGCTGTCCGCCCGACATCTCGTTCGGGTAGTGACCGGCCCAGTCCGTCAGCCCCATCTTTGCAAGCTCCTCCATGGCTATTTGATGACGCTTACGACGCGAGACACCCTGATAGAACAGCGGCAGCTCCACATTCTCCACAGCCGTCTTGAAGCCTATGAGGTTGAACGATTGGAAGATAAAGCCAATCATGCGGTTGCGGTACTCTGCAGCACGCGTCTCGCTGAGGTTCTTGATCAGCGTGCCTGCCAGGTGGTAGTCGCCCTCGTCGTAGTCGTCGAGGATACCTAATATATTTAATAAGGTACTCTTCCCAGAGCCACTTGCACCCATGATGCTGACCAGTTCGCCCTCGGCGATGTCGAGGTCGATACCTTTAAGCACATGGAGCGGCTGGGCTCCCTGGTATGTCTTATGTAAGCCTTCGAGGTGAATCATAATCGGATGCAAAGGTAATATATCTTCACAGGTTGGACGAAAAAGAAATGTGAAAAGTTGCTATCAGCGGCATAAACTTTGTGAATTGATTGTTATATCCTTGAAAATGTTTTCCTTTGTTTGCAAGCAGAAGAGGGAGTGAAGCTGATAATCCCAGCAGCATCCGCGTCCTCTGCGCTCCGCCGCCAATCCGTTACAAACCGAGATTAGACAAACAAGCTAACATAAGCGAAACTTAAATAAGTAAAAAATCTCCATTTTTTTGCCTTTACCTTTCTCTCTTTCACGTTTTTATTGTACCTTTGCGGCCAATTATGAAACGTTGGTTTCTCTTTACACTCATGGGGGGCGCACTACTAGTCTCCGCTAACATGTCGGCACAGGACACTGGCAGGGGCTTGGCTGCAGAAACGGCAACAGCATCTGTTTCTGCCCCATCAGCAGTCTCTGCCATTGCCGCTGATTCCGCCTTGGTTGCTGAAGCAACACCACAGCCCGACAGCGCCTTCGTCATTAGCCTGCTCACATGTTCGCCAGGTCAGGAGGTTTATGAGCTATACGGCCACACCGCCATCCGTGTACGCAGTGCAGCTCGTGGCATCGACCAAGTCTTCAATTACGGCGTCTTCAGCTTTGAGCAGCCCCATTTCATCTGGCGCTTCGTGCTCGGGCAGTGCGATTATATGGTAGTCCCGCAAGACTTCTGCGACTTCATAGCAGAATATGCTCAGCGCGGGTCATCCGTCACCGAGCAGGTCCTGAACCTAAATTCCTCTGAGGCGAGCGCACTGGCTTCTGACCTCTACTCCAACATTCTCCCTGAAAATCGCGAATATCGTTACAATATTTTCCGCAACAACTGCACTACGAAAGCCCGCGATATCATTGAGGCCAACATACGAGGCAACGTGGTATATCCCGTACGCCCACAGCGCAACTCGTTCCGCACTATTCTTTACGAATTCACCGAAGGCCATCCCTGGGCGCGCGAAGGCAACGACCTGCTGCTTGGCGTTACAGTGGACACAGCAATCGTGGAGCGCGATGAGATGTTTTCGCCCATCTACATGATGCACTATGCCGACAGCGCCTTCATAGATGCTGGCCGCAAAGCACTTCGCCCATTTGTGAGCGAGCGCCACGAACTGCTGGCGGAGAACGCCGAACGTCAGGCCCTGGCGGCTGGGCAGCTGCCACAGGTGCCATTCACGCCTGCAGCCTTAGCCTGGAGCATTCTCGCTGCCGGCGTGCTGCTCGCCCTCTTCGAGCTGCTACACGGCCGCATCATCTGGCCCATCGATGCGGTGCTGCTGACGTTGCAGAGCCTTGCCGGCGTGCTGCTTACGTTCATGTCGGTAGCGTCGGAGCACCCCGGCGTAGCGTCAAATTGGCAGATATGGGTGCTTAACCCTCTGCCGCTGTTCTTCTTCTACGCCATAATCAAGGCAGATATACGCCGCCAAGGCCATGTCTATCATACCATAGCGGCCGCTTGGCTCCTGACCTTCGTGGCCCTCTACTTCGTTGTTCCGCAACATTTCAGCCAGTCCATCCTGCCTGTGGCACTGCTTTTGCTCAGTCGGGCTATAGTTCACATTTTAGTATATCGTAAGTCATAACCACACACACGACCATAACACGCACACGTCTTCTGACGTCACTCATGGCACTTATATCCATCATAAGTGTCGATGCTCAGGCTCCGACGGAATTACCACGTTTGGTGGTCAATATCCTTATTGACCAGTTGCGTACTGATTATCTCGAGATGTTTTCTCCGTTGTACGGTGAGGACGGGTTCAAACGGTTGATGAGCCAAGGGCGCTACTACAGCGATGTCCAACAAGACTTCTCGCCCGTAGACCGTGCTTCGGCAGTGGCTTCGCTGGTTACAGGAGCACCGCCGCGCACCAATGGCGTGCCATCGCTGACATGGCTGTCGCGCAAGACGTTGCAGCCTGTCTTCTGCGTTGATGACTCACGTTATTCAGGTTACGAGACAGCCGAGAAGTCCTCGCCCAACTACCTGCTTACATCCACAATCACTGACGAGCTGAAGCAAGCCACGGCACGCAAGGCAATCGTGTACAGCATAGCACCTGAGCGCGATATGGCCGTCTTCATGGCCGGACACGTAGCCGACGGTGCGTTCTGGATTAACAACGATAAAGGGTTATGGGCCGGAACATCATTCTACGGTCCGATGCCCGAATGGGTAGCTCGCTACAACGCCACAGAGAATCCGGCACAGCAGGTTGCCCACGCTAAGTGGGAGCCTTCGTTCGACAACGCCTACCCATCGTTCCTCTACTACCACACCACCGATGCTGAGGCAAAAGCATTCAAGCACACATTCTCAGGCAGCCACCGCTTCCACCAGTTCAAGACTTCTGCCCTTGTCAACGATGAAGTCGTTCGGGCAACATTCTGCGCCGAGTCGACCAAGCTGGGTACAGACTACACGCCCGACATTCTGTCTATAGGGCTTTATGCAGGAACTTTCAACAATCAGCAGATAGACACCTGCCCTTCTGAGCTGCAGGACACTTACGTCCGTCTCGACGGTGCGCTGGCAAAGCTCATCACCACCCTGCAGCAGCGCTTCGGGCAGGAGCGAGTGCTGTTCGTCATCACATCTACTGGCTACGACGGCTCTGAGGGCAAGTCTACTATAGAAGCCGGCACATTCAACGTCACACGAGCAGCCATGCTCCTTAACATGTACCTCGGAGCCAAGTTTGGCCAAGCACAGTACGTTGAAGCAAGTTACGGCAACCAGATTTACATCGACAAGAAAGTCGTAGAGCAACAGCAGCTGCAGCTGAACGACGTTTTGGCCGAGAGCGAGGCATTCATCGCACAAATGGAGGGCGTTGGCGAGGTCTACAGTTCGCGCTCGTTTGCCGTAGGTGTACGCACGCCCGAACTGACACTTGCCCGCAACGCATGGTCAGCAACTCGTTCGGGTGACATCGTAGTAGATATTCTTCCAGGATGGAAAATCATTTCGCAGAATAATACTGAACAAACAGCAAAGGGACATCCGTACACATCATATCCTATGTTCGTGCTCGGCCCCGAGGTGCTGCCTGCAAAGGTCACAGCAGCAACTACGGCAACAGCCATCGCCCCAACGATAGCCCGTTGCCTGCGAATTCGCGCACCCAATGCCAGCCGCGAGCCACCATTGGCTTTGCAGTGAGAGCTTTTACGCTGATAACTGTATATTTTGTGAATATATTGTAAATCATAAATTGTAAAATCGTAAAAAAATATATGGATTTCATCAAACTACTTCGTAAGCTCTTCGGCAACAAGAGCGACCGCGACATGAAGGCCATACAGCCACTCGTGGACCAGGTTCTGAAAATTTACCCTGATATCAACGCGCTCTCCAACGACGAACTTCGCGCGCGTACTAAAGAGCTGCAGGCGCGCATACGCGAGGCTGGAGTGCCAATACGCACACAGATAGATGAGCTGAAAGCCCGCATCGAGCAGACTCCCATCGAGGACCGCAAACCCATATTTGAGAAAATCGACAAGCTCGAGAAAGAGCAACTCGAGGTCTTCGAGAAAGTGCTCGACGAGATTCGCCCCATTGCCTTTGCCATCGTAAAATCGACAGCCGAACGATTCACAAATAACGAGGATGTAGAAGTGACCGCTACCGATTTCGACCGCGAGCTGGCTGCACGCCATGACTTCGTTGACATCGACGGCGACAAGGCCATCTACCATAACCATTGGGTAGCCGGCGGCAATGAGACCATCTGGAACATGATCCACTACGACGTGCAGCTCTTCGGCGGCACCGTACTGCATCAAGGCAAGATTGCTGAAATGGCAACGGGCGAGGGTAAGACTCTCGTAGCCACACTCCCTGTGTTCCTCAATGCGTTGACAGGAAATGGCGTACACGTCGTCACCGTAAACGACTATCTGGCCAAGCGCGACTCCGAGTGGATGGGTCCCCTCTACATGTTCCACGGCCTCTCGGTCGACTGCATCGACAAACACCAACCCAATTCCGAAGCACGCCGCAAAGCTTATCAGGCCGATATCACTTTCGGCACGAACAACGAGTTCGGTTTCGACTACTTGCGCGACAATATGGCCACATCTCCCGAGGACCTCGTACAGCGCATGCACAACTACGCCATCGTCGACGAGGTCGACTCCGTGCTGATTGACGATGCCCGCACGCCGCTCATCATCAGCGGTCCCGTTCCCAAGGGCGACGACCAGATGTTCGAGGAGTACCAGCCTCTGGTCGAGAAGCTCGTAGGCGTGCAACGCCAGTTGGCCACGCAGTATCTGGCCGAAGCCAAGAAACTCATCGCCGAGGGACAGGCCGAGGACGACAAGGAGAAGACGGCCGCCGGCTTCCTCTCGCTCTTCCGTTCCTACAAGGCGCTGCCTAAGAACAAGCCCCTCATCAAGTACCTCTCCGAACCTGGCATCAAGAGCGGTATGCTCTCCACCGAGGAAATCTATATGGAGAACAACAACAAGCGTATGCCCGAGGCTGTAGAGCCGCTCTACTTTGTCATCGACGAAAAGCTCAACAGCGCCGACCTCACCGACAAGGGCAATGCTTGGCTTTCGAAGGAGGTGAACGACGACGACCTCTTCATCCTTCCCGATATTGCCAGCCAGATGTCGGCGCTCGAGGGCGACAAGAGCCTCTCCGACGAGGAACGCGTTGAGAAGAAGGACCAGATGTACACCGACTATGCCATTAAGAGCGAGCGCGTCCACACAATCCAGCAGTTGCTGAAAGCTTACGCTATGTTCAACCTCAACGAGGAGTACATCATTGTCGACGGCGAAATCAAGATTGTTGACGAGCAGACGGGACGCGTCATGGAAGGGCGTCGGTGGAGCGACGGCCTCCATCAGGCTGTCGAGGCCAAGGAGCACGTCAAGGTGCAGGCCGCCACGCAGACCTTCGCCACCATCACCCTGCAGAACTACTTCCGTATGTACCACAAACTTGCCGGCATGACGGGTACAGCCGTCACCGAGGCTGGTGAGTTCTGGGACATCTACAAACTCGATGTCGTCGAGATTCCTACCAACCGTCCCGTTATCCGCAACGACCAGAACGACCGTGTCTACAAGACCCAGCGCGAGAAGTACAATGCCGTCATCGCCGAGGTCGAGAAGATGCGCAACATCGGACGACCCACCCTTGTCGGTACGACTTCGGTCGAGATATCCGAACTCCTCTCGCGTATGCTTTCGCTCCGAAAGATACCTCATCAAGTGCTGAACGCCAAGCTCCACCAGAAGGAAGCCGACATCGTGGCACTCGCCGGACAGTCGACAAACGGACTCGGAGCAGTAACCATAGCGACCAACATGGCAGGTCGTGGTACCGACATCAAGCTCTCGCCCGAAGTGCGTGAGGCAGGAGGACTTGCCATCATAGGCACTGAGCGCCATGAGAGCCGACGTGTCGACCGACAGCTACGCGGACGTTCCGGCCGACAGGGCGACCCGGGCTCCAGCGTCTTCTTCGTCTCACTTGAGGACAAACTCATGCGCCTCTTTGCCAGCGAACGCATAGCCAAGGTCATGGACCGTCTGGGATTCGAGGACGGCGAGATGATTGAGCACCCCATGATTAACAACAGCATCGAACGCGCACAAAAGAAAGTCGAAGAGAACCATTTCGGCGTACGTAAGCGCCTGCTTGAGTATGACGATGTCATGAACAAGCAACGCACCGTAGTCTACGATAAGCGCCGCCACGCACTCATGGGCGAACGACTCGGCATGGATATCGCCGACATGCTCTACGACCGCGTATGCAGCATCATAGAGAACTGCGCCGAGCACGAGCAGATGAAAGAGCAATTCATAAGCCTCTTCGCCATGGAAGTGCCCTTCAGCCAAAGCGACCTCACTGGCATGCGACGTGAAGACCTTGAGGAGAAAGCATATCAGGCCGTGCTCGCACGCTTCCAGTTGAAGACACAGACCATAGCAGCAGAAGCCTATCGCGTCTTCAAGCCCATATACGAAGGTCCCAACGGACAGGAATGGAAAGACAGACCCGTACTAGTGCCTATCGTAGACGGGCGACGAGCCTACAACATTGGAGGCGTCTCTCTGGAACAGACATGTAAGAGTGAGGGTCACGCAATCGTCACCGCCTTCGAGAAAGCCATCATGCTACACGTCATTGACGAGGCATGGAAAGAGAACTTGCGCGAGCTTGACGAGCTCAAGCACTCCGTGCAGAACGCCAGCTACGAGCAGAAGGACCCGTTACTCATCTTCAAACTCGAAAGCGTACAGCTCTTCGACAAGATGGTCAACCGAATCAACAACCAGACCATCTCTATCCTCATGCGTGGCCAAGTGCCCGAGCAGCAGGTAGAGGCGCCCGACGATGCCGCCCAGCGGCGCGCCGAGTACGAGGCCCAGCGCCGGCAGCGCGCGGCAGCAGCGCAGCGCGCTCAATACACCACCAGCCGAGCCGGCGGGACACCTGGGACAACACCTGCGCCCAATTACGGACGCCCCGACTATGCCAGCGCAGCGCCCACCGACCTCAATGACCCTGCTCAGCAGGCTGCAGCAGCCTATGACACTCGCGCCCAGCAGCCACGGACACCATTTACCGCAGAGAAGGTACCAGGCCGCAACGACCCATGTCCCTGCGGCAGCGGCAAGAAGTTCAAGAACTGCCACGGTCGCAACCTCTAACCACGACATGCTATTTTCATTCCCCACAAAAAGCCCTCTCAACTCCAGATGTTGAGAGGGCGTAATTATCATACCAAATCCATAAAGGATTAAGAAACAATCGTTCATTAGACAGTTACACGCTAAGGTGCGATTGGGGTTAACTGTTATTTATGCCTATTAGCCCGCGCCCGACGGATGTCGGCTTTCTTCTTGGCCGAAGCTGAGCCATGGGCACCTGTGATGTAGGTTTTCTTTTTGGCCTTTGTCTTCACCTTGCTTGACGCATCTTTCTTCGGATTCTTTGAAGCCCCTCGGAAAGTCACGCCGTTGAGTATGACGTGATCTATGTCGTCACCTCCGTATTGATTACTCATCGTGAATGATAATTAATGATGGAACAAGCGTACGCCGGTGAAGGCCATGGCGATGCCATAGCGGTCGCAGGTCATAATGACATGGTCGTCCCGGACACTGCCTCCAGCCTGAGCAACATACTCTACCCCACTTTTGTGGGCGCGCTCGATATTGTCGCCGAAGGGGAAAAAGGCGTCGGAGCCGAGAGCCACGCCTTTGTTTGTGGCTATCCATTGGCGCTTCTCTTCTCGTGTAAGGGGTTGTGGCCGCTCGGTGAAGAACTGCTGCCAAGCGCCGTCGCGCAGGACATCGTCACACTCGTCTCCTATATATATATCTATTGTGTTGTCGCGATCAGCACGACGTATGCCAGGCACGAAAGGCAGGCTCATCACCTTCGGATGCTGGCGCAGCCACCATGTATCGGCCTTCTGCCCAGCGAGGCGTGTGCAGTGGATGCGACTCTGCTGTCCAGCTCCTATGCCTATGGCCTGCCCGTCCTTGACGTAGCAAACGGAGTTGCTCTGAGTGTATTTGAGCGTTATGAGTGCTATGACGAGGTCCCGCCGTGCTTCAGCCGGGAAGTCTTTTGCTACGGTAGGCACGTTCTCGAAGAGGGCGGGGTCGTCGAGGCGCACCTCGTTTCGTCCTTGCTCAAAAGTTATGCCGAAGACCTGCTTGCGTTCTACAGGCTCAGGTCTGTAGGTGGGGTCTATCTGAATGACGTTGTAAGTTCCTTTGCGCTTCTCGCGGAGTATGGCGAGAGCCTCATCGGTGAAACCTGGAGCAATGACGCCATCGCTCACCTCACGCTTAATGAGCATCGCGGTAGGCTCGTCACAAGTGTCGGAGAGCGCAATGAAGTCACCATAGGAACTCATGCGGTCGGCACCTCTGGCTCGTGCGTATGCAGATGCTATTGGTGTGAGCTCGAAAGGGAGGTCATCGACCCAGTAGATCTTGCGTAACGTATCGCTCAAGGGCAGTCCGACGGCGGCTCCAGCCGGCGAGACGTGCTTAAAGGATGTGGCAGCCGGCAGGCCTGTTGCCGCCTTTAGCTCACTGACGAGTTGCCATGCATTGAAGGCGTCGAGGAAGTTTATGTAGCCGGGACGGCCGCTGAGCACTTGGATGGGCAGTTCGCTGCCATCGGCCATGAAGATGCGCGACGGCTTCTGATTCGGATTGCAACCGTACTTAAGCTGAAGTTCGTTCATTGTGTAGTGGAAAAGATTATTTATTGGCGTTAATATTATCTTTTATGGCGCAAAGATAAGCATAAAAAAGCAAATGGCACACGTTTTTTAAAATAATGATAAAATAAATTCTTAATCATTGCGTCAGAAATCAGAAAATAAGTTTAACTTTGATGCCGAAAGGGGAGCTGCTCCTTCGCCGAAGTGTGCGTGCTTCCATAATGCACGTGTTTGAGGAGTGGCGCAACGCCGTTGCACTCTTTCCATGAGCATGCGAGTTGCCATAGGTGGTGAACGTCATTAGTTTAAACCTTCATACTTAGCAATTATGAAAAATAGGACTTCTGAGAAACGACGAATGTGCCAGACCGTGAAGCTGCTGACAGCAGCCTCCATAGTGGTAGCATTGGGCACAATGGCTATTTCATGCCGCACGACGCGGAACACAGAAACGCCCTTCGGCGGCGAGCGCACGGCAGCCCTGAGCGACGGTGCCTGGAGCGGTGCGCAGTGGCTGACCGTAGGCGGCGCTCCGACAGTCATCGGCAAAATTAATGATTCAGACAACGCCTGCTCTGCCGAAGGAGCCAGCTGGTTTGTCAACACCTTCACCAATGAAGGTAAGATTGAGCGTGCACGCTGGATGACAACTTCCTTGGGTGTCTACGACCTCTATGTCAACGGGCTACTCATCGGCGAGGAAGTCCTCAAGCCCGGGTTTACACATCCCCTGAAGACGCGTCGCTCGTTCACTTACGATGTCACCGGGGCGCTGCAGCGCTCTGCCGGTGCAGCGAACACGCTTGCCGTGCAGGTAACACCGGGCTGGTGGGCCGATAGAATTATCACGCAGGGTGGCCATGAAGGCATGCTCGGACACCGTTGTGCCTTCCGCGGCGTGCTTGAAGTGAAGTATACCGACGGGAGCATTCGCCACTACGTCACAGACCCCTCGACGTGGAGCGCAGCCATCGCAGGTCCCGTCGTGCAGACAGGTATCTTTGAGGGCGAGCGCTACGATGCTCGACGCGGGTTGCCTCTCACAGGCTCTCCCGACTTCATACGCCCTGAAGTTAGCACAGAGTTCGAGGGCGAGGTCGTGCCATCGGCCGGTGCTGAAATCTACCTTCGCAACGATCTTTCGCTCAGTCCAGTAAAGGCCTATGTATGGCGGGGTGTTAGCGATGCTGGCGACGAAACCTACGGTAAGGTTCGGGTCCTGCGCGAATACACCGATGGCAACGAGATAGTGTTACACCCAGGTGAGACGCTCGTTGTAGACTTCGGGCAGAACGCAGCCGCCGTGCCCTCGTTCGTTTTCAAGGCTGATGCCGGCACGCGCCTGACATGCCTCCCTGGCGAGCTGCTCAACGACGGCATGGGAGCCAAGAGCCGTGGCATGGACGGCCCCGAGGGCAGTGTCCACCGCCTAAACTTGCGCACACATGAGGTACATTTCCGCATTGAATACACCTTCGCCGGCACGGGCGACTACGAGAGCTACACCCCCACGCACACCTTCCTTGGCTACCGCTATGCCAGCATCACGGCCACGGGCGATGTCAGTTTCCGCCGACTGCGCTCCATACCTGTCACGTCCATAGCTCAACACCTTGAGACGGGCTCTATCAGCACCGGCGACGAGAGTGTCAACCGCCTCATAGAGAACATCATCTGGGGGATGCGCAGCAACTATCTCTCGGTGCCCACCGACTGTCCTCAACGCAACGAGCGGCAGGGTTGGACGGCTGACACGCAGGTGTTTGCCGAGACGGGCACCTTCTTCGCCAACACCGATGCCTTCTTCCATAAGTGGATGCGCGACATGCGCGACACTCAGAGCTCCACTGGCAGCTTCCCGGGCGTAGCACCCTGGGGCTGCTATGGCGATGCGGGCTCCATGCGCTTAGGATGGGCCGACTGCGGCATCATTGTGCCGTGGACAGTGTGGAAGCAGTTCGGTGACACGCGCATCATTGACGAGAATTGGAGCGCCATGCTTCGCTTCATCAACCACATCAACGAGGTGAAGTATGACCACACGGCACTCAGCCAGGAGAACGGCAACTACCAGTGGGCCGACTGGCTGAGCTACGAGCCTCTGGAGAGCTGCAGCGGGCGCGCCTTCAGCAACGGTCCCAAACCCGAAACGATAGTCTACTGGAACTACCTCAGTGCCTGCTACTGGGCCATGGATGCATCGATGATGGCCGACATGGCCGCCGCCACCGGGCACGACGCAGCCCCCTTCCTCCAGATGGCAGCCGAGGCCAAGGCTTACCTAAAGGAGCAGTTCCTGACGGCCGACGGTACGTTCAAGTGCGAGATACTCAACACGATGCAGACGCCACCCCTTTTCGCCCTGCGCAATGGTCTGGTCTCGGGAGCGGCCAAGGAAGCGATGAAGGCACGTCTACGCCTCAACTTCAAGGAACACGGCGGATGCCTGCAGACAGGTTTCCTCGGCACCAGCATCCTGATGTCCACGCTCACCGACAACGGCATGGTCGACCTGGCCTACGACTTGCTCTTCCAGCGCAAGAACCCAAGCTGGCTCTACAGCGTAGATCAGGGCGCCACGACCATTTGGGAACGATGGAACAGCTATATGAAAGACAAAGGCATGGGGCCTCAGGGCATGAACTCGTTCAACCACTATGCCTACGGCTGCGTCGGTCAGTGGCTCTGGCAGACCGCAGCTGGCATAGCTGCAGACCGCTCACAACCTGGTTTCCGCCACATCATCATGCGACCTGTTCCCGACCGTCGCCTGGGTCATCTCGACGCAGAGTATCGCTCTGCCGCCGGACTAATCAAGAGCTCTTGGCGTTACGATGGCGACCGCTGGACGTGGCGCTTCACCATCCCCAAGGGTACCACGGCCTCTGTGCGCCTACCTGGCGAAAGCGAGGAGCACGAATACAGCGCGGGAACGTATAAAATTGTGAGATAGAAGGCTGCTGAAAGCTTTCAGCAGAAAGAAGCAGAACGCCTGCACCGATTTGGAGCAGGCGTTCTTTGTTTCAGTCAATAAAGTGGATAGAATCTCACTTCACCTTGGCAACGATGGCCTGGAACGCTTCGAAGTGGTTCATGGCCAGGTCGGCGAGCACCTTGCGGTTGATCTCTACGCCGGCCTTGTGGAGGGCTCCCATGAGCTGGCTGTAGCTCATGCCTTCCATACGTGCTGCGGCATTAATACGCTGAATCCACAGGGCGCGGAACGAGCGCTTCTTTTGCTTACGGTCGCGATAAGCATAGGTCAGACCTTTCTCCCAAGTGTTCTTGGCAACGGTCCAGACGTTCTTGCGGGCTCCGAAGTAGCCGCGTGTGAGCTTCAGGATTCTCTTTCTTTTTGCACGTGAAGCTACGTGATTAACTGATCTTGGCATAATTTTTTGTTGTTTTTTGAACGCAGGCGGATTATTCGATTGAAGATTGAGAATTGAGGAATGATAACGTCCCTAATCTCTCGCTTGACCTTGGGTCGCTTGACACTTCAAGAATCCCTAATCTCTTTTTATGGCCTATCGTCCGGTTAATGACTTTGGGTGATCTCCTTTTGGGGAAATACTTGTTTAACTCTCAGTCCTGAACTGCGATTAGCGAAGGAGTAGGAGTTCGCGGACCTGCTTGCGGTTGGCAGTGACGACGAGGTCGCTGTGCTGCAGGTTGCGCTTCTGCTTCTTGGTTTTCTTCGTCAGGATGTGGCTGTGATAAGCGTGGTGACGCTTAATCTTACCCGTTCCGGTGAGCGTAAAGCGCTTCTTCGCTCCGGAATTAGTCTTTACTTTTGGCATTTTTTTGTTTGTTTATAATGTTATTAATTCTAACGGGACGCGGCAACGCATATACCGGGCGCAGCGCGCTATCCCTTTTTCCTTAACTTTCCGATTGTCTATCTTCAATTGACGAGCGTCAGCGAGTCTTTATTTAGTCGTCCCAGTTCTCGCCCTCCACCTTCGGCCCGGTGTATTCCTTCGGAGCCTTCTGCTGCGGTTTCTTGCGTACGGGTTCTTCAGCCTCGTCAGCCTCAAAGTCATCGTCGTCGTCGATGACCTCTTTCTTCGGCATCACTTTCTTAGGAGCGATGAACATGGTCATGCGCTTACCCTCCAGCACAGGCATCGACTCCACCTTACCATAGTCTTCCAAGTCCTGAGCGAAGCGCAGGAGTAGCACCTCGCCCTGTTCCTTGAAGAGGATTGAGCGTCCTCTGAAGAAGACGTAAGCCTTGACTTTGTCGCCATCAGAGAGGAAGCCCATAGCGTGCTTGAGCTTGAAGTTGTAGTCGTGGTCGTCGGTTTGTGGTCCGAAACGAATCTCCTTCACTTCCACCTTCACCTGCTTGGCTTTCATCTCCTTCTGCCGTTTCTTCTGTTGGTAGATGAACTTGGAGTAGTCGATGAGCCTACACACGGGTGGCTCTGCGTTGGGCGATATCTCTACGAGATCTACGCCGTTCTGCTCAGCCATGCGTATGGCATCGCGTGTTGGCAGGACTTGCGACTCTATGCCGTCGCCAACGATTCTGACCTCGTGTGCACGAATCTGCTCGTTTACACGATACTGGCTTTTGAGGTTGTTTTTCTTCATTAACTTTAAATTGCGGGCGCAAAGTTAATACTTTTCTGTCATTCGGCGCACTTCTTCGTTGATTTTCTTTGCAAAATCGTCGATTTTCATGCTTCCTTGGTCGCCCTGCCCCTGTTTTCTTACACTCACGAGTCCATCTGAGGCTTCTTTTTCGCCAACGATGAGCAGATAAGGTATGTGTTTCATCTCGTTGTCACGAATCTTACGTCCGATTTTCTCGGAGCGGTCGTCAAGCACTGTGCGCACATCGGCCTGCTCGAGAGCATCCTGCACTTGGTGGGCGTAGTCGTTGAACTTGTCCGAGATGGGCAGGATGGCGACCTGGTCAGGTGTGAGCCAGAGTGGGAAGTGACCTGCAGTGTGCTCGATGAGCACGGCCACGAAGCGCTCCATAGACCCGAAGGGGGCGCGGTGTATCATGACGGGGCGGTGCTTCTGGTTGTCCTCGCCGGTATACTCAAGCTGGAAGCGCTCCGGCAAATTATAGTCGACCTGTATGGTACCGAGCTGCCAGCGACGGCCGAGCGCATCCTTCACCATGAAGTCCAGCTTAGGGCCGTAGAAGGCAGCCTCGCCAAGCTCGGTGTGTGTCTGCAGGCCTTTCTCTTCGCACGCCTCTATGATGGCGCGCTCTGCCTGTTCCCAAACCTCGTCAGAGCCGATGTATTTTTCCTTGTTGTCAGGGTCGCGCAGCGAGATCTGAGCCTCGAAGTTGTTGAAGTCGAGTGCTCCGAAGATGATTTGTATGATCTCCATGACGCGTATGAACTCCTGCTTGACCTGATCGGGGCGGCAGTAAAGGTGAGCGTCGTCCTGAGTGAATGAGCGCACGCGCGTTAGTCCGTGCAGCTCGCCGCTCTGCTCGTAGCGATAGACGGTGCCGAACTCAGCCAGGCGCAGCGGCAGGTCCTTGTATGAGCGTGGCTTAGAGGCGTATATCTCGCAGTGGTGAGGACAGTTCATGGGTTTCAGCAGGTATTCCTCGCCCTCCTCAGGTGTGGTTATTGGCCGGAAGCTATCCTTACCGTAGTGGGCCCAGTGACCGCTGGTCACATACAGGTTCTTACCGCCAATATGCGGCGTAATAACCTGCTGATAGCCATAGCGCTTCTGAATTTTCTTCAACATATCCTCGAGGCGCAGGCGCAATGCTGTACCCTTCGGGAGCCAGATGGGCAGGCCCTTGCCTACACGTTCCGAGAACATGAAGAGCTCCATCTCCTTGCCTATCTTGCGGTGGTCGCGCTTCTTTGCCTCCTCCATCAGGGTGACATACTCGTCGAGCAGTTTCTTCTTTGGGAAAGTGATGCCGTAGATGCGTGTCATCTGCGGGCGCTTCTCGTCGCCACGCCAGTAGGCGGAGCTCACGGCAGTAATCTTCACGGCCTTAATCGGAGCGGTGTTCACGAGGTGCGGGCCACGGCAGAGGTCAGTGAAGGCACCTTGCGTGTAGGTGGTGATATGACCGTCCTCGAGGTCGGCGATCAGCTCGTTCTTATAGTTCTGACCATTGTCGCCGAAGAACTTGATGGCATCGGCCTTGCTGATGTCGCGGCGCACGAGGGCTTCCTTGCGCTGCACGAGTTCCATCATCTTCTTCTCGATAGCGGGGAAGTCGGCTTCGCGGATGACGGTGCCTTCTGGGGGCATCACGTCATAGTAGAAGCCTCGCTCTATGGCGGGGCCGATGCCGAACTGCGTTCCCGGCCACAGCTCCTGCAGGGCTTCGGCCATGAGGTGTGCGCTGGTGTGCCAGAAGGCGTGCTTGCCCTCGGCATCGTCCCACTTGTAGAGAATGAGTTCGGCATCCTCGGTAATGGGGCGGTTGAGCTCCACGGTCTGTCCGTTCACGGCGCAGGCGAGGACATCTGCAGCGAGGCGTGGTGAAATACTTTCTGCAATCTCATAACCCGTCACTCCTGCCTCGCGTTCGAGCACGGAGCCATCGGGAAGTGTAATCTTAACCATAGTCAGACTGATATTTCTATTTTTGAACGTTTTCATTCTTGAAGGGTCAAGCGTCTCTTCGAGCCGAGCGAAGCCAGATGAGCAGAATGATGCTTGCATCAATTCTGCCATGGCGAGGAAAGGTTGGATGAAATCCAACGATTGGTCGGAACATGCCCGATCATAGGCGGCAGACAGCCCGTAAGCGTCAGCGAACAACCCATAATCGGGCGCAAAATTAAACATTATTTCTTAACAGCATCACGAAATTGGCTTTTTTTCATCGTGCCTCGCCTCTTTTTTCGTGAACATCGGAAATAATTATAGCTTTCCGGGAATTTAAGCACTCTTTTCATTGACATTATGGGCTTAAATTATAGGTGGGAAGGAGAAAAACAGCACATTTAATTATTTTTAACGACCGACAGATTATTACAACATTATAAAAATAGTATTTTTGTAAAGAAAGAGAATTAATGGTTCATGGTTCATGGTTAAGAAAAAAAGTAAAACTTTAAAGAAAAATGAAAATAATCATGTTTGTATCAGCGCTGCTGTTCGCATCCCTGACAGGTCAGGCGCAGGAGCCAGTCATGAACGTCGTAAAGAAAGACGGAACGACGTCCAAGACGCGAGTGGCCGATCTCAGCCAAATCCGTTTCCTCGCTGCCGGCGCCAGTCGCCAAGGGCTACAGGTGAAGACCATAGGCGGCGAGTCGGCCTCTGTACTCTTCGCATCCAATCCCGTAATGACAATCTCCAGTGGTACGCTGAACATTAAGGCGAGCGGCGCCGAAGCCTTAGAGTTTGAGATTACCAATATCGCCGAAATACTTTTCAGCGACCCTTCCGACGAGACGGCTGTCACTGCCCCTCAGAGCTTTGCTGTTATAGTGTATGACGACGGGGTGCTGCTCCGAGGGCTGCCTGCGGGTACCAAACCGCGCATCTACTCCCTCGACGGGCGTCGGCTGCCAGCACCACCCGTCGCAGGCGGCGAACTGTGTTTAAGCCGAGCCATCGTCGGCCACCGCATCGTCATACTGAAAGTAGGCACGTTCTCTGCCAAAATTCATCTATAACACACTCCCCTGTTTTTCAACTCAGCCCTTAAGAACATGAAAAAGATAGTCCTTCTTGCTACTGCCATCATAGGAGCGGCGCAGCTTCTGGCCCAGCACTCCCCAACCATGATTATGAAACTGACCAACGAAGCCGCAATCCGCACAGATGTCAGCACGGTCGAGAAAATCACGTTCGCCGATACGCTGTACAACCTCAACGCCAACGGCTACCGCATCCTCGAGGCCGACGAGCTCTGCTGGCCCGACGACCGCCTTCTCCCCCATTTCCTGCCCCCTGCCGGCTCGCTCAGGTCGCTGGACATGTCAGCAGCCAAGCTCAGCAACGAAGAGCGCGTCATGTTCTGCGCCTTTCAGGGCATCATCAACCGTACACTACCACGCATCCTCCTCTACAACCATAACGAAGAGCCTCAAAACACCTGGCCTACGGCCCATAGCCTCCGGGCTGTGCCCATCGCCACGTCAAAGCCCTACAGCCTGATAGATATGTTCAAGGACGAGATTAAGGGTCTTGTGCTCTACAGCAACAAACTAAGCGAACACTATTCCAATCTCGCCGCCACGATAGCAGGGCTCTACCGCCTACTACCCACAACGCCCGAGATACGTGCCACGCTCATTGCCAACGGTTTGGATTTTCCTGTCGTAGAGGACTTGACAGCCCTTACGATGAACAATGCCGTGGACGTGTATAACTACCTCTACGACAACTACTGGAGCCTCTGCAACCACCGCCTGCTCATCAGCGAGCGCCCCACAATACCTTATGTCCACGACATAGGCGTCGCCTGCGGCTCGGCATGCGTCTGGCTCGACCCCCGCGTCAACAACGAACGCATCCTGCTCGACAAGATGTTGCGCGAGATGACCCCAGGTCGTGACTTCGTTCTGGGTTGGTACCCCGAGGAGCGCTCGGGCGTGGGCGAGGCCACACGCTTCGGCCTGACTACCGTACCCGCTGACTTCTTCGAGAACGCCACTGTGTACACATCCGTAAACAAGCCAGTGAGGATTCCCTCTGTGCCCAAGCGGCCTAAGCTCGAGAACAAGATATACGCAGCCGTCTACATCAGCGACGGCGACAATATCCAGTACTGCCAGCATGCCATGGCCAAGATCTTCGAACAGGGCGGACGCGGCAAGATGGCCATGAACTGGACCATCAGTCCTGCGCTGGCCGACATCTCGCCGATGATGCTCAACTACTACTACCGCAAGGCTACGGACAACGACTGCTTCGTCAGCGGCCCCTCCGGGCTGGGTTACGCCATGCCCTACGACGCCCACAATTCGCGCTACAATGCCGGCGCGACGTCCGCCAACCTGATAACGCCTTACACACAGCTCACACAGCGCTACCTTGAGAAAGCTGGCCTGCGCGTCATCACAATTTGGGATAACATCAGTTCCACACAGCGCAGGGTCTATGCCGAAAACTGCCCCTACCTATACGGCCTTACAATCAACGACTGGGAGCGGCAGGAGGGGCGCCTGACACCTGCCGTGCAGTCTCGCTGGCTGCCCGTGACGCCGCTCTACCCCTGCTATGCCAACAGCATTGATGTCATCACCGACTTCTTCCGGCGCGACATCACGAACTTCAGAGGCACTGAGCCGATGTTCGTAACGGGGCAGGCCACCGTGTGGGAAGTAGGCCCCGACAACCTTGTGAACCTTAAGGATAAGCTCGACGCCCTCTCGCCCGGCAATGTCAACATCGTGCGCGCCGACCATTGGTTCAGCTACTACAACGAGGCTCGTCACTTGCCATTCAACATCACCCTGTTAAACGACATGCAGATTACCTCGTCAGAGACACGGACAGACGTCAGCTACGCCGCCGACGGGTCGCCCTCGCTGAGCAATATTTGGATGTCAAAGGACTCCGGCGGCACGGGTTGGGTGCAGCTCGACTTCAAGGAGCCGTACCAGGTCAGCCGCTACGTGGTACGCCACGCCGAGGCGGCAGGCTATGACGCAGACCTGAACAGCCGCGACTTCACCGTTGAGACCAGCCTCGACGGCCAGACGTGGACCACGGCGGGCACCCACAGGGACAACGACGCCGCTGTCACCGACGTCACCATATCCCCCATCGAAGCGCGTTACGTGCGTGTCTCGGTTTCTGACGGCGGCTCTGATGGCTACGTCCGAATTGCCGACATCGAGGTCTATGGTGCACATTAGCAGCAGCCTCTCCCACACCCCCTCACCTAACAGCCTCTCCTAAATCCTCCCCTAAAGGGAAGGACTTCTGCAGCCGTACCCCCCTTCCCTTCAGGGGAGGGGTTCTCGAAGTGTCGAGCGTCCCTTTGGGCCGAGCGGGGGGATAGGCTTTATTCTGAATGTTATTCTTATCATTGCCGTGCGACCGCAGAGTCCGTAGTCGTAGGTGTAGGTGTTGATGCCGTCGAACACGGTGTAGGAATAGCTGCGTTGGTTCAGCAGGTTGGTGAGTTCCAGACGGAGGACGCACTGCTTCCACTTGTACTGCGCCGAGGCGTTGAAGAGAGACATACGCTTGTATTGGTCCGTAGCGATCTGGCGGCGCACATGATCATAGTCTACTGAGAGGTCGAGGGCGGAGATAGGGAAGATGTGGAGTGCGCCGCTGTGGGTGAGAGAGGTAAGAGCCTCACCCCCGGCCCCTCTCCCAGTGGAGAGGGGAGTAGATAGTTCTGCTGCTGAATTCTCGCCCTGTGAGTAACCACTCCCCTCGCCCTTTGGAGAGGGGTTCTCGAAGTGTCGAGCGTCCCTTTGGGCCGAGCGGGGGGTGAGGCTTGAGCGCGACCAGCCGTAGCGGATGTCATAACGGAGTTCAAGCCATTGGATGGGCGCGACGGAGGCATTGCCGTGGAGGTTGTAACTATTCGCACGCACCTTTATGATGTCGGCATCTACGGCCTGCTCGCTGTCGCCTAAACCATACGAGGCATCTGCCCCGAGCTTGGTGAAGACTGAAGGAAAATTCTTCGTGCTGCTGACAGAGAAGTTGGTGTCGCGGCTGCGGGTGTCGCGTTGCAGGGCACTGCTGCTGATGTCGATGCCGCTGATACTCTGCGAATAGAGCGTATTGCGCTGAGTTTCGCTGTGGCTGGCGGCGAGGCTCAGCGTGAAGTACTGCATGGGCAGCTGCCACTTCCAGTTGGCGGACGTGTTCCATGTATCCGACTCGCCAATGATGCCCGAGGAGGTGCGTACCGAGCGGTAGTCCACCTGCATCGGCTCCGTCAACAGCGTCATCATGTCGCCTATCTGCGTAGTGTAATCTGTCGAGAACGATAACTTGCTATTGGCAGAGAAAGTATAGTTGATGCCCATCGAGGGATTGATCACGGGCTTCGTGTAGTTCATCTTATTATAGTACAGACCCTTCAGTGCAGCACCCAGTCCAGCATTGAGGTAAAAGCGGCGGTTATGCGAATGTATCTCGAAGCCAGGGTTCAGGCTGGGCGTGAACGACCAGCCGCGAATGTCGTTCCTGTCGCCAGTCGCTACACGATAGGTTTCCACATCATCATACATCGCGCTCACCCTGACAGGCAGACTGAGCCGGAACACCTTGCCGATAGGGATGTTGAACGATGAACCGACGTTCATCGAGAGCGTCGATGACTGCGCCGTTTGAAGTTTCATCCCAGCAGCCTCTCCTAAATCCTCCCCTAAAGGGAAGGACTTCTGCAGCGGTATCCCCCTTACCTTCAGGGAAGGGGTTCTCGAAGTGTCGAGCGTCCCTTTGGGCCGAGCGGGGGGAGAGGCTTCGAACGACAGCCGCAATGTCGGCGTCCGCCTGAACGCCACCGACGCATTGACGTGTCGGCGGGTGCCTTTGTCCGTCTTGCCCATCCAATAGAGGTTGTTGCCGACTTCAAAGGAAGAGGTCTTCCTCCGCTGCTCCACCATTGCGTCGTCAGCATTGACATCCCCCTCGTTCTGTTCAAACTTTCCCTTCAGCACAAACGTCTCGCTCAGATACACGCGGTCGGCATTCTTAAGGTAGTTCATCGACAGTTTGGGCAGATGCACCTTCGAGAGCAGCGAGGTCTGTTCGCTCACGGTCACGTAGTGGCCTGTGCCCGCAAGGTAAGTGCTGCTCTGGCTGATGTCGTGCGTGGCACGGTGGTAGCTGTAGTCGGCATTCAACTTCACAGTCGTGACCGAGTCGAGTTTCTGTATGCCATTGAGCGTTGCCATGCCGTTGCGCTGGTAGAGGTATTCGCCCTGCGGAGGCGCACCACCGTCGAAGCCGCCGAACAAGCTGGTGGCTGGTGTCGATATGTCCGAGCCGCCGAAGTGGTCTCTCATGTCGGCTTGAGCAAAGTCCTTGTAGTTGCCGCCCTTCAGCGAGCAGATGGTCTGAAAGCGGTCGGTGAACATCATGCCAGTGATTCCCAAGAGAAGCCTCACCCCCGTCCCCTCTCCAACAGGCGAGGGGAGTATATAGTCTTGCTGTTGGTTATCTGTGGCAGAAGTAATTACTCCCCTTTCCCCTTGGGAAGGGGCTGAGGGTGAGGCTACCCCCACTCCTATTTCCTCCTGTCCGAACGGTTTGAACTTCGCTTTCTTCGACAGTTTGATGTTCATCGACACCTCGTTGCTTGGAACGTCGCGCTCCACCCGTCGGCTGCTGTGGTTGCGCACTATCTCTACGTTTGTCACATAGTCCGCCGGGATGTTCCGCGTCGCCAGATTGTACTTGCCGCCCAGCAGGTCCAGTCCCTCGATGTTGAACTGCGAGATGGGCTTGCCCATGTAACTGATGGCACCGCTCTGCGCCACATCGACTCCCGGCAACCGCTTCAGCCCGTCCTCTAAGCTCACGTCGCCCTTGCCGAGGAACGACGCGAGGTTGTGGCTCAGCGTGTCGCCCCGTTGCCACAGCGGATTTGCCTTTACCTTCACTTCCTTCAGCGAGATGTTC
>CAJOLI010000018.1 GCA_905235285.1 uncultured Bacteroidaceae bacterium | reverse complement strand
TTTCCCAATAGTGTTTTGTCTGTTTTGCGTTGCAAAAGTACGTCTTTCTTGTCGGTTTTGCTAATTTTAAGAAGAAAATTTTGCTCAGCTCCGCAAAAAAGCTTATCTTTGCTCGGTTTTAGGACAAAAACATCATTAACCTACGTCTTCATTTTCAAGCATACAACAACTAAACCTACAAATAAGCAATGAAAATCAAAGTAGCCAGCGCGGCTCTTTTCGGCCGCCTCACATCAGTAAATCGTGTGCTCAACAGCAAAAACTCTTTTCCAATCCTTGATTGTTACTTGTTCGAGACCAACGGTTTGCAGATGACCATAACGGCCTCGGATAGCGAGACGACCCTCGTCACAAGCATTGAATTGATAGAATGTGACCAGAATGCCCGCTTCTGCATCAAGGCCAAGACCATTCAGGATTCTCTCAAGGAAATTGCCGACCAGCCCATCACGCTCGACATCAACCTCGACACGATGGAAATCCGCGGCGAATACAAGAATGGCCGCTTCAACATCGTAGGCGAGCGTGCCGATGAATACCCCACACCTCACGTGATTGACGGCGAAGCCAGTAATTACGAGATTACACAGAGCAGCCTGCTTGCTGGCATCAACCATAGCATCTTTGCCACTGCAGACGACGAAATACGCCCCGTCATGACCGGTATATATTTCGACTTCACTCCTGAATGTCTTGTCTTCGTCGGCACCGATGGTCGCAAACTCGTGCGCAAGAAACTCTTCAGTATAAAGAATGAGCAACAGGTAGGTTTCATACTGCCTAAGAAGCCCGCCAACATACTGAAGTCACTTCTTCAGAAAAGCGACGAGGCCCTTGCCACTCTTACTTTCAACGACAAGATGGCACAGTTCGTTGCACCAGACTTCACGATGACATGCCGCCTAATTGATGGGCGCTACCCAAACTATAACAGCGTCATTCCGCAGAACAACCCCTATAAGGCTACCATCGACCGTGCGGCTTTGGTATCTACACTGAAACGAGTCCTCGTGTTCAGCAGCCAAAGCAGTGCACAAGTCAAGTTAGCCTTCAAGAAGAACGCACTTACCGTTAGCGGTCAGGACATTGATTTCAGCACGTCTGCTGAAGAACGCCTGTCGTGTGACTACAATTCACCCGCCATCAACATCGGCTTCAAGGGCACTCTGCTGCTCGATCTGCTGGGCAACCTCGACAGCACAGAAGTTGTCTTCGAGCTGGCAGACCCAGGGCGTGCAGGCATCATCAAACCAGCTGAGCAGAAAGAGAATGAAGAAGTGCTGATGCTGCTTATGCCTATGATGCTCAACGACTAAACAATCAATGATATATTGCATTGGCAGATTAACAGACACTTCAGCTAATCTGTCAATGCTTTTTTATTTTTTATTCTCATGCAACTGAATCTACAACGTCCAATTGTCTTCTTTGACCTCGAGACAACAGGCACTGACATAGTTAAAGACCGCATCGTAGAGATTTGTCTGCTGAAGGTATTCCCTAATGGCAACGAGGATGCCAAGGTAATGCGCATAAATCCTACAATCCATATACCCGAAGAAGCTTCTGCCGTTCATGGCATCAAAGACGAAGACATCGCAGATTGCCCAACATTCAAAGATGTCGCAGCCGACGTATGGAACTTCTTCAATGGATGCGATATTGGCGGTTTCAACTCCAACCGCTTTGACATCCCCATGCTCGTAGAAGAGTTCCTAAGGGCCGGAATTAATGCAGACCTCCATAATGTTCTATGCATTGACGTCCAGAACATCTACCATAAGCTCGAGCGTCGAACACTCGTTGCAGCATATAAATTCTATTGCCACAAGGATCTCGAGAACGCCCATTCTGCATTAGCAGACACCCGGGCAACTTATGAGGTGCTATGTGCCCAGCTCGAGCACTACCCCTCCGAGCTACAGAACAATACGGAGTTCCTTGCCGAATATTCTCGCATGAACCGCAACGTCGATTATGCCGGGCGCATCGTTCTCAACGACGCTGACGTCCCAACATTCAACTTCGGCAAATATCGTGGCATGCCCGTGAAAGAGGTCCTTCGGCGTGATCCCAGTTACTACAGTTGGATGATGCAAGGCGATTTTGCCCTTAACACCAAACAGGTTCTCAACCAGATAGCTGTCAAAGGCTCTATTTAATAAATGAATATAGTACTCGGTATAACAGGAAGCATCGCAGCATACAAAGCCTGCACGCTGATTCGTCAGTTCGTCAAGCGCGGACATGAAGTGCAAGTCGTGATAACACCTGCCGGCAAGGAGTTCATTACGCCTATCACGCTATCTGCCTTAACTTCTAAGCCCGTCATCAGCGACTTTTTTGCACAACGCGACGGCACATGGCATAGCCACGTCTCCCTCGGGCTGTGGGCTGACGCCATGGTAGTGGCGCCTGCCACTGCATCCACTATAGGCAAGATGGCTAACGGCATAGCTGACAATATGCTCGTGACAACGTACCTCTCTATGAAAGCACCCGTGTTCGTAGCTCCGGCCATGGACCTCGACATGTGGGCCCACGACGCCACACAGCACAACCTCGAAGTACTGCGCCAGCGTGGCGTCACCATCATAGAGCCCGCTGAAGGAGAACTCGCCAGCCACCTCATCGGCAAAGGGCGCATGGAAGAACCAGAGCGCATCGCGGAGCAGGTGTTGGCTGCCATAGACAAGAAGGAGCATTCCTGTCTTTCGGGTCGCCGAGTCCTGATAACTGCCGGTCCGACATACGAACGCATAGATCCTGTGCGTTTCATAGGCAACTACTCAAGCGGCAAGATGGGTATAGCCTTAGCCAAGGAATGCGCTCAGCGAGGAGCCTATGTAGACTTCGTATGTGGTCCTGTCATCAGCTATCCCGACTCGCCAAATATTAATGTCGTAAAAGTGGAGAGTGCTGGAGAGATGTGGAAGAGCGCAAGCACACTCTTCCCCAATGCTGACGCAGCAATCCTATGTGCTGCCGTCGCAGATTTCACCCCAGACACAGTAGCAGCAACCAAGATTAAGCGCGAAGGCAATGACCTTGTGCTGCGCCTAAAACCAACACAGGACATAGCCAAAGGTCTCGGCGCCATGAAGCAAGCCCATCAGCGCCTCGTAGGCTTTGCCCTTGAAACTACTGACGAGAAGAGCAATGCAAAAGCGAAGCTCGAGAAGAAGAACCTGGATTTCATTGTGCTCAACTCGCTGCGCGACGAAGGAGCAGGTTTCCGCCACGACACCAATAAGATAACCATAATAACCCGCGATGGCGAGACGCCTTATCCGCTCAAGCAGAAAACCGAGGTGGCATCTGATATCATCGACCGCCTCGAGGCCCTTTTCAAGAAATAATGAAACACTCATCCCTGCACATGTTACGCCGAATATTATTCTCAATTATAGCCGCCTTCTCTTGTTGCCTTGCTACTGAAGCGCAGGAGCTGAATGCTCGCGTGATGATCAATCGCCAACAGGTATCAAACACTAAGTCCGGCGTTTTCGAGGCCTTGGAGAAAGCTATCACCCAATTTCTGAACGAGCGTTCATGGACACAGATACCCTTTCGCGAGAACGAGCGGATTCAGTGCTCATTTAATTTCACAATAAACACTTATAGCGAAACAGACAACTCCTTCCGCGCGAGCCTGCTTGTCGCCAGCAACCGCCCTGTCTGGGGCAGCAGTTACACAACAACTATATGGAACACCAACGATAAGGACTGCGACTTCACGTTTCAGGAATTCGACCAACTCGAGTGGCATCCTGACCAGATTGACAACAACCTCACTGCCCTGCTCGCCTACTGGGCTTACTTCATCATCGGACTGGACCTCGACACCATGTCTCCAATGGGCGGCACTGATGTCCTGCATATCGCTCAAGACATCTGCAACCAGGCCGATGGATTGGGATATAAAGGTTGGAAGGCATTCGACGACTCCCGCAACCGTTTCGCCATCATCAACGACTATCTCGATGGATCGATGGAGGATTTCCGCAGGCTTCAGTACAACTACTACCGCTCTGGCCTCGACCATTTCTCTGAGAGCGCAGACCAAGCACGTTCTGCCATCACTGAGTCACTCAGCCTACTTCAAAAAGCCCGCGAGGGTAAATCGCTAAGCCTTCTACCTCAAATATTCACCGACATCAAACGCGACGAACTCGTCAGCATCTTCTCTGGCCAAGGCAACAGTCAGGACCGCGAGAAAATCTATGATATTCTTTTCCGTATCAACCCTTCTCAAAATAATTATTGGGAGAAATTGAAACAATAGCAACTTCATGCTGCAAACCCTGACGATACATAACTACGTTCTTATAAAAGAGCTCGACATCAGCTTTCATGATGGTTTTTCCGTAGTCACAGGAGAGACGGGCGCAGGCAAAAGTATTATACTCGGAGCCATAAGCCTACTCTTAGGCCAACGAGCTGATACCCGCATGATTTCCGAAGGCGAGAAACGCTGCACTATAGAAGCAGAATTTTCGCTCGAAGGCCAAGATTTGCATCTTATGCTCGAGCACTTTGACATTGACAATGACGGTACGTCGTGCATCATCCGTCGCGAGCTCACTGTCAACGGCAAGAGTCGAGCATTCATCAATGATACGCCCGTTGCGCTTCCGGTCCTGCGTGAATTCGGCGAGCGCCTCATCGATATCCATTCGCAGCACAAGAACCTGCTTCTAACCACAGAAGACTTCCAGATACAAGTGCTCGACACCATTGCCAACAATTCAAAATTGTTCAACAGCTACTCCCAAGCGTATGCCCACTACAACCAAGCCTGCAAGCGGCTCACAGAAGCGCGTGCTGCTCTCATGCAGTCAGAGGCTGAGGAGGATTACTTACGCTTTCAGCTACAACAACTTGATGACCTCCAACTCGAAAGTGGTCGTCAGGCCGAGATGGAACGTGAACAGCAGATACTCGAGCATGCCGAGGAAATCAAAGATTCGCTATGGGAGGCCTCATGCACCCTTCAAGGTGACGGTCACACCTCTGAAGGCGCCATCGCCGCACTACGCACAGCTGCACGACAGCTTGCGACAGCCTGCGAGCTGATGCCTTCGCTTGCAGAGCTCTCGGAGCGCTTCGAAAGCGCAACCATTGAATTGCGTGATATTGCATCGTCCATTGACTCAGAGGCCGAAGGCATAGACATAGATTCTACACGCCTCGAAGCCGTCAACGAGTGGCTTAGTGCTCTCTATTCCGCAATGAAGAAACACCACGTCAGCGACGAGGAATCCCTCATTGCCCTGCGAGATGAACTTCGAGAACGCATTCAAAGCTTAGAGAACAGCGACGAACACATTAATACATTAACGCGCGAGCGCGAAGCTGCTTATGCCTCGCTTGTTGATTTAGCCACAAAGCTGACTTTGAAACGGCAGCAAGCAGCCATCATCGTTCAAAATCAGATGCAAGCGCTTCTGGCTCCATTAGGAATACCAAACGTTCAATTCAAGATAGATATTACTGCCAACCAAGAGCCTTGCGCTAACGGAAACGATCAGGTGTTGTTCCTCTTTAGCGCAAATCAAGGTAGCCCTCTGCGGCCTATTGCAGAGGTGGCGTCTGGTGGCGAGATTTCCCGTGTCATGCTTTCGCTGAAAACCCTGCTTAGCGGAGCCCGAAAGTTGCCGACAATCATTTTCGATGAGATTGACACAGGCGTCAGCGGTAACATAGCTGCCCGCATGGCAAGTATGATGTTCGAAATGGCACAGAAAGGTTGTCAGGTCATCTCCATAACACATCTGCCTCAGATAGCAGCTCTCGGCCAACATCATTACCGAGTCTACAAGACTGAAGAAGGAAACGCCACCAAAAGCAGTATCGAAGAATTGGACCTCGACGAGCGCGTCACAGAGATAGCCCACATGCTAAGCGGTGCAGAGATAACCCAAGCCGCAATCGATAATGCTCACGAACTATTAAAAGCGTCTAAATCAAAGACATAACAAACAAACTACGTATCAATAAATGAGAAATATACTTACTGCAATCTTCCTCATAATCGCCTGCAGTATGGCTCAGGCACAGCCCTCAAAGTGGTTCAAGAAAGTACGCAAAGCGCAGCTGAACATCATCACCTACGACGCTTCAGGGCAGATGCTTAGGAGTACTAACGGCTTCTATATCGACACCGACGGCACAGCCCTTACCGACTATGCCTCACTTAAAGGAGCCTCTCAAGCCGTAGCCATCGACGAAAGTGGCAAGGAATGGCCTGTCACTGCCATCGCAGGTGCCAACTCTCTCTATGATGTAGCCAAAATAAAGGTGGCAACAAGCAAAGCGTCAGCCATAAACATAGCTTCAACAATCTCAGCAAAGGGCTCTCAGGCCTACATTATGCCCTATCTGTCAAGCAAAGCTGCCGCTCCCACGATTGTCAACATCGACAAAGTTGAAACATTCAATGAGACATACGCCCAGTACACTTTACCCTACCAAGCTGCCGAGCGTTCCGTGTCATGTCCGGTGCTGAACGAATCAGGCGAGGTGATTGGCTTGCTACAGCTTGCCGTAGGCAGCTCTGCCGAACGTTGCTACGCACTTTCGGCATCTTTTGCCCGCGATCTCAACATCAGCGCCCTCTCTGCTACAATGTCCGATTATCGTGACCTGCAGATCAAGAAAGCCTTGCCCTCAGACGTCGATCAGGCCAGTAGTTTCATATACCTCTGCGGTATGCGAGACACGGCCCTCTACCTCTCATACGTTGACGATTTCATTACCGCCTTCCCCCTACAATCTAACGGCTATACGATGAAGGCTGAAATGCTTGCCGCCAAGGGCGCCTATGCAGAGGCCGAGGCTGCCTGGGATGCAGGTCTGAAAGCCAAAGCCGGCAAAGCCGAGATGCTCTACTCACGCGCCCGCACTATCTACGGTGCCGCTCAGAGCCCCGTCTCACGGCCTGCCGATTGGACTCTCGATGCCGCCATGGCCGACCTCAATGCTGCCATTGCTGAAACACCGTCGCCAATCTACACAGCCCTCAAAGGGCACATTCTCTATGCCCAGAAACGCTATGATGAGGCTTGCGCACAATTCCTCGAAGTTACACAAGGCCAGATGCGCGATGCCAGCTATTTCCTCTACGCTTCACAGTGCCGGCAGATGCTTGGCGACACCACGGCTGTGCTCGCTCTGCAGGACAGCGCCGTAGCATGCTACACAAAGCCTTACCCTACTGAAGCTGCCCCCTCGCTGCTAATGCGCGCTCAGACACACCTATCGATGGGTCACTACCGCTTGGCTGTGGCCGACCTCCTCGACTACGAACACCTAAACGGCAACAACCTTAACGCCAATTTTTACTACCAGCGCGAGCAGGCCGAGTTGAAATGCCGGATGTACCAACAAGCCCTCTCCGACATGGAGCACGCCACAGCCATGGAGCCCAGAGAGCCCTTATATCAGGCGGAATTAGCATCGCTCTACTATCGCTTTAACATGCCCGACGAAGCCATAGCCACAGCCCGCAAAGCTATAGCGCTCGATGAGAGCTTTGCCGATGCATGGCGCATACTGAGCATCGCCCTCAAGGCCAAGGGCGACAAGCATGGCGCTACAGAAGCTTTAGACAAAGCTATCAGCTTAGGCGACGAGATCTCAAAGACACTTAAAGAACAGAAATAATAACGCATTTTCAGTGAAACTGACACTCTTAGTCATAGGTAAAACGACCAATCACTATGTCAAAGCCCTCATTGACGACTACGTCAAACGTGTAAATCACTACGTACCTTTTGCCATTGAAGTCATTCCAGAGATACGCGTCACCAAGTCGCGCAGCATAGAAGAGCAGAAATCTTTAGAGGGCGAGACCCTGCGCAAGCAGCTTCAGGCCGGCGACTACGTTGTGCTTCTTGATGAGCATGGCGTTGAACGCCGCTCCATGGACTTCGCGCAGTGGCTTGAGAAGCGTTTGGCTGTGCGTTTCAAACGTCTGGTATTCATCGTGGGAGGGCCTTACGGCTTTGCATCCTCTATTCACGCTTTGGCCAACGAAGAAATATCGCTGTCCCAAATGACATTCTCCCATCAACTCATACGCCTGCTTTTCGTTGAACAACTCTACAGGGCTCACACCATACTCCGAGGCGAGCCCTACCACCATGAATAAATTGATAATTTAAATCTTAGCCATTAAATCAAGAATGAACTATACAGGTTTATTAATAGGCTTTGCCACCTTCATGGCCATAGGCATCTTTCACCCGCTCGTCATCAAAGCCGAGTACCACTTTGGGCGCCGTTCTTGGTGGGCGTTTCTGCTTGTTGGAATAGCCGCTCTGACAGCCTCTGTGTTCACCGAATGCGACAATGTCAGCATCCTCCTTGGCGTCATCGCTTTCTCGTCACTCTGGGGCATCGGCGAGGTTTTCCAGCAGCACGAGCGCGTTCGCAAAGGCTGGTTCCCAATGAACCCCAAACGCCGCAAAGATTATGAGAAATAAGACAGGCGCCGCCTATGCGGCAACAAAGTACAGCGAACACATAGTGCGCGAGGACACCACGCTTCTCGAGTTCATTATCCAAGCGATGGATGGTATCTCGCGCAACAAGGCCAAAGATATTCTGGCAGGTCACGGCGTGACCGTCGACCGCCGAAACACTACTCGCTACGATGAGCCCTTACACGCTGGGCAAGTAGTACGCATCAGCAAGCATAAGCGTAACACTCAGTTGCTCAACCAGTACGTCAAGATTGTCTACGAAGACAAAGACCTCATCGTCATTGAGAAAGCTACCGGTATACTATCTATGCCGGCTACGGCTAAGCAGTACTCCGTAAAGCAAGTTCTTGACGAGTATTTCGCGAAGCGACATTTCAAATGCACGGCCCACACCGTTCATCGCCTCGATCGTGATACGAGCGGCCTGATGATGTATGCCAAGGACTTGGAGATAGCCAAGATCTTGGAGGACAACTGGCAAGAAATAGTTTACGACCGCCGCTATGTAGCCGTAGTCAGCGGAGAGATGGAACGTGAAGGGGGCACCATAGAAAGTTGGCTCAAGGATAACAAAGCCTACGTCACATACTCCTCACCAACAGACCCCGGCGGCGGCAAATACGCCATCACGCACTATCATACCTTGCGCACCTCACCACGCCACTCCCTCATAGAGCTTAAGCTTGAGACCGGTCGCAAGAACCAGATTCGCGTACACATGAAGGACATTGGACACCCCGTACTGGGTGACATCAAATACGGCGATGGTCGTGACCCCATAGGGCGCCTCTGCCTCCACGCCTTCCGCCTTCATTTCTTCCACCCCCGCACCGGCGAACCAATGCTCTTCGAGACACCTTTCCCAAAAGATTTCATGAAACTATTCAATAACCCTCAAATACCAAACAACAATGAAGAAAATTAGCATCCTCGCTGCTTTCGTAGCAGCTTCATTAACCTTCACCAGCTGTTTCACCACAGGTCCAGGCACAACAAGCTCAACGGGTTCTGATGCGGGCTCTGTACTCGGCGGAATCCTCGGCCAAGGCGGGATATCCCAGACTGGCGGCGACATTCTCGGCAATATTATCGGCGGCCTGTTGACTAAAGGACTTACCGAACAGAGCATCTACGGCACGTGGGTCTACCAGTCACCCGAAGTTCGTTTCGAGAGTGAAAACCTGCTCGCCAAGGCCGGCGGACAGGTCGTAGCAGGAAACATCGAGCGCAAACTGGAATCGTACCTCACCAAGGTTGGAATCAAGAAAGGTGTCACAACTTACACCTTCAACGAGGACAAGACCTACGCCATCACCACTGGCGGCAAAATTGTCTCACAGGGTACATACACCTTCAACGCCAAATCCCTGACGCTGAAGATGCAGGGCACCATGGGCCTGCTCAACCAGAACTGCACAGTAGGCATGGACGGCACGAACCTCTGTTTCCTCTATGATGCCGACAAGCTCCTCTCCGTGATGAACTCCGTAGGTTCCGTCCTCGGCCAAGTAAGCTCTGGTGCAGGCACCGTAGCCAGCGTGCTGGGCGACAATTACAAGGGCATGAAAGTAGGCCTTGCCATGAGCAAGAAGTAAGCATTACGGCGCTGCTCCTGCAGCACACATAACATACCCAAAGCCCCGCAACCGACATTAACACGTCCGTTGCGGGGCTTTTTGGGTTAAAACATCATGCAAATAAGTCCGCCACTACATAGCAGGAGCCACCGACAAAGATGAAGTCGTACAGCGAGGCATCGAGCAGTGCGCTTTTGACGGCGTTGTCGACGCTGGCGTAGGTATGGACCTCAGCACTTTGTTTGGCAAATTCTGTGGCCAGCACCTTATTATCTAACGCACGCGCACACGAGGGTTGAGTAATGTAAAAACGAGTGTTGCTACCGATTGCCGTAAGCAGCTCCGCAGCTCTGATATAATCTTTGTCACCCACCATGCCGAAAACGATGCGCAAGCATCCCCTACCCTGCTCTTGAAGCCGTGTCGCCTCACGCTTCAGTTGGGCGGCCACATATTCGAGGCCGGCAACATTGTGACCGGCGTCACATACTACAGATGGCTCCGTTCGCAGCAACTGCCAGCGCCCACGCAGGCCGGTAAGTTCGATGACGTGGGCGAAGCCTTGAGTTATAGCTTCGTCGTTAAGCTTGGCTGCATAGTATGGTTGCCTGCACAGCTCTGCGAGAGCGCATAGTATGGTGGCTTCGTTAGCTCGTTGATAGTCGCCTTTAAGCTCGAAGTCGACGTGCTCGAAGTTTTCCTCGTCAGCGAAGTGCAAGGAGAGAACCTCGGCATCATGTTCCTTAGACGTAACAGCTGAGGATTGGGGGTGGCCAGAATGCGAAGTGCTGAAGCTGGAGTTGGCGCGTTCAAAGGCACTGACGAAGACGTCACGGACGTCTGCATGTCCGTTGGTTTCTCCTATTACGACGGGAATACCAGGCTTGATAATCCCGGCTTTCTCTGCTGCAATCTGAGGAAGAGTGTCACCGAGGAACTGCTGGTGGTCGAATGAGATATTGGTTATGACCGCAAGATCGGGAGTGATGATGTTAGTGCAGTCTAAGCGTCCACCCAGACCGACTTCTACAACGGCAACGTCGACCTGCTGCTCAGCAAAATACAGGAATGCGAGAGCCGTGGTAAGTTCAAAGAACGAAGGCGCAAGGGGCTCGAAGAAGTGTCGTTCACTCTCGACGAAGTCCGTGACCCGCTTCTCAGGAATCATCACTCCATTGACACGTATGCGCTCACGGAAATCGACGAAGTGTGGCGATGTATATAGACCGACACGCAGGCCTGCTGCCTGAAGGATAGCAGCCAGCGTCGAGGATACTGAGCCTTTACCGTTGGTACCTGCAACGTGTATGGTGCGGTAGCGTCGATGCGGATGTCCGAAATGTTTGTCGAGGGCGAGAGTTGTCGCGAGGCCTTCCTTATATGCACCAGCCCCTATGTTTGAGAACATGGGGGCTGCATGGTAGAGATAATCTATTGTCTGTGAGTAAGTCATCAGTCAAACATCTGCTTGAAACGATTGAAGAAGGAGGATTTGGCGCTCGCATTGGGGCGGAAGTTTTCACTTAGGCGCAAACTTTCGAGTGCCTGGCGCTCGTCGCGTGAGAGAGTCTCTGGAATATATACGGAGACGTTGACTATGAGATCGCCCGTGCCGTAGCCGTAACCTTGAAGCGAAGGCAGCCCCTTGCCTCGCAGGCGCAACACCTTACCAGGCTGAGTGCCAGGGTCAATCTTAAGCTTGACCTTTCCGTCAAGGGTCGGTACTTCTACGCTTCCGCCAAGGGCTGCTGTAGGTATATCAATGAGCAGGTTGTAGATTAAATCGTTATCCTGACGGATGAAGTCCTTGTCTTTCTCCACCTCAATGAACACCTGAATATCACCCGGCACACCGTTGCGTATGGCAGCTTCGCCCTTGCCAGGCACAGTCAGGACCATGCCATCCTGCACGCCAGCGGGAATTTTCACCTCGACAACTTCTTCCCCTGTAGTGACACCAGAGCCGCCACATTGGTGGCATTTATTCTTGATAATCTGACCTTCGCCCTGACAGTCAGGACATACACTCTGAGTTTGCATCATCCCAAACACAGAACGCTGCGAGCGTAGGACGTAGCCACTCCCATGACAAGTCTGGCATGTCACCGTGTCGCCGGATCCGTTTTCTGTGCCGCTACCATGGCAGTGGTTGCAGGTTACTTTCTTCTTTACCTTGAATTTTTTCGTCACACCCGTAGCACACTCCTTAAGCGTCAGTCGCACCTTCAGCCGAAGATCGCCACCCTTGTGCATGGGCTTGCGTTGCCCACCTCTGCCGCCAAAACCACCGAAGCCGCCAAAACCACCAAAGGATGCGCCACCTCCAAAGAGGTCGCTGAAGATGTCACCAAACTGCGAGAAGATGTCGTCCATAGACATATTCTGATAGTTACCCGACGCACCTCCGACGCCAGCAAAACCGAATTGGTCATAACGCTGACGCTTCTGAGCGTCGTGCAAAACATCATATGCCTCAGCAGCCTCCTTGAACTTGGCTTCAGCCTCTTTCTTCTCAGCCTCCGATTTGTCGCCCTGGCGATCTGGATGGTATTTTATGGCCATCTTCTTGTAGGCCGCCTTGATTTCCTGCTCTGTAGCATTCTTGGTGACCCCGAGGACTTCATAGTAATCTCGTTTCTGTTCCATGAACTTTGAACCTTGAGCGTTGAACTTTGAACTTTAGCTATGCCAAAACTACATCCCTACTGCCACTTTGGCGTGACGTATGACATGGTCATTGAGCGTATAGCCCTTCTCGATGCAATCGATGACGCGACCCTTCTGTTCATCAGGCACGCCCGGCACTTGAGCCACGGCCTCATGAAGGTCTACGTCGAAATCCTTGCCTTCTGTCTCTATCTGACGGACGCCCAATCCGGCCAGCGCCTTTAGGAACTTCTGATAGATGAGTTCGACGCCTTCAGCTACTGCAGCCACATCATCGGACTCCTTCATAGAGGGCAATGCACGTTCCAGATCGTCAACGATGGGCAGTAAAGCTGTTACAGCTGATTTCGAACCATTTAGGATTAGATCTGCTTTCTCCTTAATCGTGCGTTTGCGGTAATTCTCGAACTCTGCCTGTTTGTACAATGCCTGAGTCTTCAACTCTTCAATCTCGGCCTTTGCCTGAGCCAATAACTGCTCAGGGGTGGGCTCTGAATCAGCGTCAGCCACGTCGGTAGGGCTTTCGGCAGATGGGTTGCCTGCCGCAGTATCTGTATCTTCGGTGTTTACAGTGTCCCCGACACTTCCGAGGAACTCATCCTGCTCTTTCAATTCTTCTGACATAATTATATACTATTATTATTTGTTATTCACTGAGGTAACTGCAAACTCTGTGCCATAATGAGGTGTGCATGGTTTGAAAATATTGCCGTCACGAATAAGTATTTTAGCCGTGGCAAGATGTTTTTGCAGCTCTGCCTGTGATGCGACATAAATCTTAGGTGTGCGAGAACGAGGGAACCTGTTAAAGAATGGGTCATATGAGATGTACCAACGACACTCGACGACCTGTCGTATAGTGGGCAGTGTGTCCCACAGAAGTGCCAGAGACGAGCGAGTTGCCAGAGTCACGCCAAAGCGTCCGTCGGCAAACGTCGAGACACATACCAGATGCTGCCGACGTTGAGTGTCGAGCGCCATCTCTTCGTCTGTGGAACGATGTCTGATAGAGATATGTCGGCCAAAACGCTGATTGATATCATTCATTATCCGCCTAAAGATTACTCCATGAGAACTTGTATCCTTAAGCTGACGCGAAAGAATATAGTAGTGAATCATCTCATGCAGGACAGTATCCTCGAGCAGCGACTCGGCGATGTCGCGGCTCACACTGATGACAAGCACGAAATCCGTATAGCGAATGCTGCCAGACAGACGCCTGTGCTGCCTGTACTCCACCTTGCCAAGGAACGAGCGAGCACGACTCAAACGTATTGGCAGCGGCGCAAGCTGATTATCGAAACAGAGGGCGTTGAACTCTGCAAACTTCTGCTCTATGTATGAAACTGTAGCTCTCATGTCCAGTCGCCGGCAAAGGTAATAATAAAAATGCAGAAAAGAGCAGAATTGCTTGGCCGCGCACTCTTTTTACGCTATTTTTGCATTTAGATTAATGCGTCAGAGTTCTTCTCAATGCGCACTCGGCATCCCGTTGGGTCACGCTTGACACATCAAGAAGCGAGCAGAGCTCGAGCGCGAAGTTCAAAGTTCAAAGTCAAATGATTGTCTTCGACATAAAACGATATGCCATCAACGACGGCCCCGGCATCCGCACGACAATATTTCTGAAGGGCTGTCCGCTCAGATGCATCTGGTGCCACAACCCAGAGTCGTGGAGCACTCAGCCCCAATGGCTCTTCAAACAAAATAAATGCATAGGCTGCAACACGTGCGGAGCCTATCCACGGCAACTGGAACTCATAGCCGACGGACGCCTCACGCCTGCCGACGAATGCCCCACGCTGGCACTTGAGATATGTGGGCGCGAGTGCCATGTCGACGAGCTGCTGGCAGACGTAGAGAAGGAGCGCGACATCATGGAGCAGAGCGGCGGAGGCGTCACCATAAGCGGTGGAGAACCCCTGCTGCAGGCCAAAGAGCTGAAGCCCCTGCTCTGCGCTCTCGGCCGCAGGAGCATACATCGTGCCATCGACACTACGCTGTGCACTAAAACCGAACTCATCGCCGAGGTGGCGCTTGAAGTCGACCTCTGGCTTGTCGATCTCAAGGTGATGGATCCGCAAAAGCATAAGCTCTACACGGGAGTCTCCAACGAGCAAATGCTCAGCAACGTGAGGTGGTTGGCACAACACGGTGCTGTCGTGCAGTTCCGCATCCCGCTTATCGATGGCATAAACTCTGACGAGGCCAACATAAGAGCTACGGCAGAATTCATAGCATCCTTAGGAAACGATTTTAGCGGCCATGGCTCTCTCGCCGCCGTTGCCCTACTGCCCTACCACGAAATGGGGCGCGACAAGCACATACGTATGGCCTCAGTCTACAACCCTGACCACGTTTTAATGGCCACGCCGTCCGATGACGTCATACAGCGTTGCATCAATCAGTTTGGCAGCTACAGCATCAGCGTGCAAGTCGGAGGATAATTGTTGTTTATTTACTCCTACAATTCCACTTTGAGTTCAAACAAGGCGTGCTAACTTAGGTGCGTTCAATTAATGTATAGCCCCCACCTTTACTCAAACGTTATTGCAAAGACGGGAGCTATTTTGTTGACGCGCTCGTTAGGCATGAAGACACGGAGGCCGTCGTATGTGTGAACGAAGGTCACGTCGCCATAGCCCAGCAGCTGCACTTGGCTCACGTTGCCGCTGTAGAACTCCGAGCGCTCGCCGAAAGCCTTGAACATGAAGGTCTGAGCGTCGGGCCAGCGCATGATGGTGGCATAGACCGTCCCATCCTTGCCCTGGACATAGCGGACATCGGCTGAGGAATACTTAATGTTCTCGTTGAAACCCTGCGCCGTCATCGGGTTGACGGACTCGGCCAGCGGCCCTTCGCCAAAGGTCTTCCATGGACGTGTGCCGTAGATGCTCACACCGTTCTGGTCCAACCACTCTTTGATGCCGCTGAGCACCTCGCGCTCACGCTCGTCGATGGTACCATTGCCCTTAATGGGGACGCTTAGGAGCAGGTTGCCGTTCTTTGAGACGATGTCAACAAGCATCGAGATGACCTGCCCGGCACTCTTGTAGCGGTTCTGTGCGTAGACAGCTTGGTTGTAGTGCCACTCACCTATGCAGGTGCAGGTCTGCCAGTAGTCGGCCTGAATGTGGTCAGGTACTCCGCGTTCGACGTCCCAGAGCATGGCCCGCTTGTGCTGCGCCTCGAGAATCTTGCCCATAGGTACCACGGGTGCCGTTCCGTCCTTGTCTGCAAAGGTGTTATAGTAGTGCTGCAGTATGCGGAGACCGACCTCATCGTCGCAGCCGTAGAAGGGCAACACCGTGTCATCGAAGTAAAGCATCTGGGGGCGGTAGTCGTTGATGCATTGCAGCACGCGGTTGAGGAACTTGCGCTTATAGGCCTCGGAGGGCAGCGAGGCGCCGCCATTCCAGTTCCACTGACCATGTATGCTACCGCTCTTCTCCCAGCCTGTGCTGTGTTCGTGGCGCTGGGCGTAGAGTTCCTGCGGGTCGTAGCCTTCCCACCATTGACCGGCACCATCCTCGCGCGTGAGGTTGCCGTCGAAGTTCTGCGAGGGCTCGAGCCACGTCCAGGTGTGACTGCCGTGCATGGAGATGCCCATTGGCAGGTCGTACTTTTTGCAGGCCGCGGCCCATTCCCCCACGATATCTCGTTTTGGCCCCATATTCACGGAGTTCCACTCCTGATAGGGCGAGCGCCAGAGGTCGAAATTGTCGTGGTGCTGGCCCAGCGTGAAGAAGTAGCGTGCACCGACGCTTTTGTACAGAGCCACAAGTTCTTCGGGATTCCAGGCCTCGGCCTTCCAGTCGCGGATGAGCTCTTTGAGGCCGTAAACCGACGGATCGCCGAAATGGCTGACGTGCCACTTGTTCTGCCCGGAGCCGCTGTAGTACATGAAGCGGGCATACCAGTCGCCGTCCTCGGCCTGACATTGAGGCCCCCAATGGGCCCAAATACCGAACTTGGCATCCTTGAACCATTCGGGACACTCCCACTTGGCAAGACTCTCCCACGAGGGCTGATAAGGACCGCGACAGACGGTCACATCTTCAGTCGGTTTCTGTGCTGTGGCTGCGATGCCTGGCACCAAGAGCGCTAAGGCTAAGCTTAGGCTGATTAAGGTTCTTTTCATCGTCGTATAGTGTTTGGTTAAGTTTGACGTCAGAGACTCAGGATGTCAGTCTGTTGTGCATTTACACGTGCAAAGATACGAAAGAAGACGAAATAGTCTTGTTTTTCACAAATAATTCAGCCTTTTTTTCTCATCTTCTACTACTTTTACCTACTTTTGCCATACAAAAATAAGGAACAACCTTATTTATACCTTTTTCTTACGATCAGATGAACAGAGAACAAAAGATATACAAGGTGACACTCATCGGCAGCCTCGGCAATGTGCTATTGCTCATTTTTAAGTTCGTTGCAGCAGTCGTAGGCCACAGCTCGGCAATGATGGCTGATGCCATCCACTCGCTGTCGGACTACGTCACTGACATCGTCATACTGGTCTTTGTTCGCATCAGCGCTAAGCCAAATGACGAGTCACACGGATACGGCCACGGAAAGTTCGAGACGCTGGCAACACTTATTATAGGCACAACTTTGGCAGCTACGGCTGTAGGCATCATCGTTGTCGCCACCGACAAGATTGTCAAATGGTCAAGAGGCGCCGAGCTGGCGCCTCCGGGCATGTTGGCGCTCTGGGCTGCACTGTTGTCTATAGCCATGAAAGAGGCGCTGTTCCGCTATACTATCGTTCGAGGCAGGGCGCTCAACTCTCAAGCGATGATTGCCAATGCCTGGCACCATCGCAGCGACGCCCTCTCGTCCATAGGTGCTGCCATAGGCATCGGCGGCGCCATCTTCCTGGGACATCGATGGGCGGTGCTCGATCCTATTGCGTCGATTGTAGTAGGTCTGATGCTGATGGGCGTAGCCTACGAGTTACTGAAAGAAAGCGTCAATGAGCTCACCGAACATTCGTTGCCAGAAGATACCGAGAAGGAAATCTTAGACATCGTCACGTCTTGCCCTGGCATAGCGTATCCCCACAACCTGCGCACTCGGCGCATAGGATATCGCATTGCCATTGAGGTTCATGTACGAATGGACAAGGACACGCCCCTGAGCGTTGCCCACAACAGTGCCACTTCCATCGAGCAGAGGCTGAAAGCGCGTTTCGGGCAATCGACACACGTCAGTGTCCATGTGGAACCTATCCTTGATAAATAAAGACACCCTTCTGTTTGAGCTTGCATCACAAGCTCATCGACGCAGCAACAGCACTACGTTCTCGACATGCTGCGTATGCGGAAACATATCTACCGGCTGTACGCACGCTACCCTATAGTCGGCATCGAGCAAGGCAAGATCGCGAGCCTGTGTCGCAGGGTTGCAACTGACATATACTATACGCGCAGGAGCAGCCTTAAGGATTACATCAACGACAGCGGCATGCATGCCCGCACGTGGCGGGTCGGTGATGATGATGTCTGGCCGTCCATGCTCGCGGATGAAATCTTCGGTGAGGATATCCTTCATGTCGCCGGCAAAAAACTTGGTGTTCTCGATACCGTTAATCTTACTGTTTACCTTAGCATCCTCTATAGCTTCGGGAACATACTCGATGCCTATGACGGCGCGCGCATCTCGGGCTACGAAGTTGGCAATAGTCCCCGTGCCGGTGTAGAGGTCGTAGACGAGCGGACGGAGGTCTGCATCGCCATGCAATTCATCTTTGGCCCGATAAGAGTCATCTGCACCGCCGAAAGCCAGACGTCGAGCCACCTTGTAGAGCTCGTAAGCCTGATCGGTGTTAGTCTGATAGAAGCTCTTCGGACCGACCTTAAATTGCAGACCTTCCATCTCAAGAAAGATATGGTCTGTGCCTGAGTAGTGCTCTATGGGAAGATCGCCGAACGTGTCATTGAACTTGGTGTTGTTGACGTAGAGCAACGAGGTGACTTCCGGGAAGTTATCCCTCACGAACGCAAGCAGGGCTTCAGCCTGCTGTCTCTCCTCATCTGTAGTCATGCAGAACTGCATGAGCAACATCAATTCGCCTGTGTTTGAGAGACGTATCATCATGCCGCGCAGCAACCCAGTGTGTTCACGGGCGTCGAAAAAAGTAAGGTTGTGCTCATAGGCATAGTCGCGTATGGCCAGACGCAGGCGGTCGTTGACAGGTGCCATGAGGTGACACTCATCAATGGGCAGAATCTTGTCGAATGTGCCGTTGGCGTGGTAGCCCACGCTCTCCTGACGTTCAAACTGTTCGCCTGAGCGTATCTGCTCTTTCGTCAGCCAGCGTTTGTTGGCAAAGCCGAACTCGAGTTTGTTACGGTACTCCAGCGTCTTTGACGACCCCAGAATGGGCGAGCACTCTGGCAGCTCCACCTTGGCTATACGTGTCAAGGCATCGACGACCTGCTGTTGCTTGGCTTTCAGCTGCAGAGGGTAAGGCAACATCTGCCATTTACAGCCGCCACAGACGCCGAAATGCGGACATACAGCCTCGATGCGGTCGGGGCTGGGTTCTACTATACGCACCACTTCAGCCTCGGCATACGAATGTTTCTTCTTCGTAACTTGCAGGTCAACAATATCGCCCGGAATGGCGAAAGGCACGAACACGACCATGTCGTCGACCCTCACCAGCGACTTACCCTCAGCCGCCACAGCTTCAATCTTAACGCCCTCTATCAGAGGCAATGGTTTCTTCTTTCTTGCCATAATCAGTCATTTTTCGGGCACAAAGTTACGAAGAATTGACGAATGAAGAACGATGAATGATTAATTAATTTGTAAAAAGTGAATAACGCGTGGGAAAAGCCCCAGACATCGTCGGGCATGAAGAAGCGCTACTCTGTCGTGAGCCCCGTGAGCCATGCCTTAGCTGTCTGAAGGAATATGGTCGGCATAGCGTTGTCGGGCTAATCGTCGGTGGTCGTGGGTTCCTGTCCGTGTCAAGGCCTCCATTTCAGCACCATATCTATCAGGCGCTGAGCCCCGCCCTATTTCCTCCACATCTCGAGGAAACTTGGCGGATTAGCGAAGCCACGTTTCTGCCATTTCTCGCGCACCTCGCCCCACTTCCTGTCCTGCTTGGATGATGCAAGCATGAAGTATCTGATGATTACCATTTGCGAATCCTTATCCAGCACTTGGTAACGCTTCTTCAACTCCTCGCGAGCCAGCTTCACGTAATTGCCATTCGGCTCCGTTAGCAGCTGTCCCAGCTCGTCTATTGTTGCATCTTGTATCTTGGCTGTCCGCAATTCCAGTTCGTCCTTGAACAAAGTCCTCGAGACGGCCTTCCTTACCTCATCCTTAGGCGACAGCCACCTCGATGTCAGCAACCTTACCAGTTCCTCGCGTGTCAACCCCCTCAACCTCTGGATGCACGCTTCAACTGCCTTCTCACTCCAAGCGCCATAATGCGCTTGCTTACACTCACTTAAAATGTACTCATAGTTTGTCATCGGTGTCATGTAGATTTTAATAAAATTCAATCAATCGATCAGGGTTCGTAAATTTAAAGGCAACCCTAAATATCTGTTGGTTCGTGGTAAACACATTACATACTGTCGGTTCATTCGTAACATATTCTTTTCGTTCCCGAGTGACACCTAACATCCTAGCCATCATATATAATGAAGTCTCATTCACGTTGCTTTGTCGTGCAGCAATGTACATCATAAGTCTATCTCCCATCGTCACACAGGTATCGAATTCAAAAGCAGACAGAATCTTATCCGTCAATGGGTTATTATGAATTTGTACTCTGATAAGCCCACCTTGAAAGTAGTCTCCATTATTTTCCTGCTTAAAATAGATGTCGCACTTGACATAACCAGAGTTAACTATGCAACCACCTATATATTCTTTGTAGTAATCTACCGTGAAATGGAAATCACGAAACGTGAAAATCTGAAAGCTTGGCCAACGATCCATAATGTGAAGTTTTTAAGTTAGTATTTATTAAAATCCCATGGCATCCATCGCAGCGTCAAAGGCAATCGGATTACGAGGGCAGTCGCCATACATTCCATCGGTAAGCGCCCACCAGGCGTCCTCTTCTGTCCAATCGGATGTTGAATTATCACTATAGTATTCAAATTCATCATTCCAGTCTTCTTCCTCGTCATTGTCCTGCCGACTTCTTTGGGCAAGGTAGTCATTCAATTCGTCATCGTCATAGATCTCCAGATTATCCCAATCATCGAAATCCTCAATAATTGGCTCATCGCAATCCTCGACAAAGGGTTCTTCGCAATCCTCGACTATCGCCTCATCGCAATCCTCGACAAAGGGTTCATCGAAGGCTTCTGGCTGTCCCTGTAAATCATAATCCTCCATGATTATCTGCATTTCTGCCTCTTCCATCAGTGAAAGTTCCATTGTAAGATCTAAATTCTGTGTCATTGCTTTATAGTTTTAAATGTTAATAATATTGGTTTCTTTGCCCTTTTATACAAGAAAAATCCAAAAAGTAACCGAGATTCGAAAATATTTCTGTACTTTTGTAGCGCAAAAGAAAACCTAATGAGATTCAAGTACCTGATAGCAAGCCTTATGTTGTGCTTCTCGCTTTCTGCTTTTTCACAGCAAAAGAGGGCGTTCCTCGTTGGAATATCTCATTACGACACAGCCCTTACAGGCTATCAGTGGAACAACATCAATGGGGTCAATGACGTTGAATTGCTATCTCCTATCCTACTCAAACAAGGATTCCAAATAGTGGAACTATTAGATGAAGAGGCGACGCATGAGGCGATCACCAAGCAGCTTTCTCTATTCGTTAAGAAGAGTAAGGTGGGTGATATCGTCTATCTGCACTTCTCCACGCACGGTCAACCTGTAGAAGACTTGGATGGCGATGAGACCGATGGATGGGATGAAGCAATTGTGCCAATAGATGCTTACAAGCAATATCGCAAAGGTCTCTACGAAGGCGAGTGCCATCTGCTGGATGACCAACTCAACACTTACATCAAGCAACTGCGTTCAAAGTTGGGAGCAAAAGGTTTCCTGTATGTCACAATAGATGCCTGTCATGCCGGAACAAGCTCTCGTGGCAATGATGATATAATAAGAGGTACGCGCGTAGGATTTACATCCGGCGACAAGGTATTCAAGCCAAATAAAGACAAGCGCTCCCACTACCGGCTTCAACATTCTGACAAACTGTCAGACGTTGTATTCATAGAAGCCTGTCGTGCCGATCAGGTCAATACAGAGATAAAGATAGAAGGGAAGAGATATGGAGCTCTTTCCTATCATCTTGCAAAGACTATTCAGAAAGAGTCCTTCAGCAAACATCCCTCAAACTTCCTGAACGTCCTTCAGGCAGAGATTCTTCAGCAAGGCAGATGGCCCAACAACCAAAATCTTGTCATAGAAAGCAGTCTCAAGCAATGAAAGCGGAGATACCACAGGACCACCAAGCACTGAATCGCTTCTTATCTGAGGAGCGAAGCAAGGTGTTTGCATATCTGCATAAGGCTTTTAACTTAGAAGATGCGGACCTTGATGACATATACCAAGAGGCATCTATGGCTTTATTCCTTAATTTAAAGGATGGCAAACTGACAACTTTAACCAGTACCCTCTCGACATACTTCCTTCGTGTGTGCATCAACCAGACATTGAAGTTCCTGAGCAAGAAGAAGCGAACGATACCTTTATCTGATCAGATGCCTATCTCCACGAAACAAGAGTTCATGGCAGATAAGATAGATGAACTTTATCACCTATCAACTGAAGACGTATCTCAAGAAGAACTTTCTTATTCTGAGAGAATCGTTCAAGCCGTCATCGAGACACTTCCCGAAACATGTCGCAACATTTTCTTAGGCTATTACTGGAATAATTTCGATAACAACACGATAGCAGATGTCTATGGCTTTGCAAACGCCAATTCGGTGAAGACACAGAAATATAAATGCGTGAGTAAGTTCAAGCAGAAATATCAAGAATTAATCCGCAGGCACTATGAGTAATACAGCAGATACCCAATTCCAGGAAATGGACGAGCGCATAGAACGCTTCCTTCGGGGCAAGATGACAAAGGAAGAAGAAGCACGCTTTCGCGAGGAGCTGAAGACCAACGCAGAACTTCGCGAACATGCACGAGCCATATCTGCATTGCTCAAAGGAATCCAGGCAAAAGGCAGACAACATGATCAGGAAATCATTTCCGAAGCCGCAACAAATAAGCATCCCAACAATATTCGACGCATCGCCCTGTGGATAGCATCAGCAGCAGCCATCCTCGCCCTCTACTTTGGTTATAGCTTCCATGCAGAGAATGTCAGATATTCTCAAGTCAACGAAATGCTCACTCCTTATTATATGCACTATGACCTGAACGAACTCTCAAGAGGTGAAACAGACTCCGTCACCATCGCCCATCTCTACACTCTCTTCAATCGTATTCCCGAAGAGAAAGACATGACCGATATTATTGCAGAGCTTGAACCCATCTACGATTCTCTTGACTCTGACTATACTTATTATCCTTATGCTAATGATGTAGCTTGGAATCTGGCGTTGGCTTATGTTAAAGCTGAAGAAGAGGAAAAAGCAATAGTTATCCTGAATGAGGTGTGTGCATCAAATCCCGATTCCCCTATTGAAGAAAAGGCTGAAAAGCTTCTGAAAGCACTAAGTTCACGTTAAAAATACATAAAAGCACACGAATTTCCTTGTATAATACCAATATTTTTTCGACCTTTGCGGTGAGAATAACCTCATTCTCCTTTTTTACTCGAGCCTCGAGCCACGTAAACTGCATATGTTTAACGGAGTGCTTGAGGTATGCCTCCACAAAAAATATTATTATGAAACATCTATGTTTCTTTTGCGGCCATCCAATGGCTGCGAAAGGGTCAAGAACTATAGTCCGAAATGGATTGGTTCGCTTACTCTCGGAGTATGTTTGCACCAATCCTATTTGCGGAAATACAAAGGTTCTTGACGAACCCTACGAAGGGTAACTCATCGGAGAGGGCAACCTCTCCGATTTTTAATCTAGCCCATCTAGCATAATAAATTCTGCCCAATATTTTGGATCATCATACTTTCCATTATCAACCTCTCGAAGATATTTTTGAGCATCTCTCAGAGATTGATATTTTGATTTGCCACTCATGAGGTTTTTGTAAAATTCGACCATAAGGATTTGAGTAGCTTCATCATCAACTTTATTCAAACTCATTATAATAGTTTCCACACCTGCTATTTTTAAGGCGAGCTGTAGACCGTAAATTCCTCCGACATCATTAATTTCACCGAGTCCCGTATCACATGCAGATAGCACCACAAGCTTTGTATTTGATAAATCCAATTGCGATATCTCTTCAGCTGTTAGAATCCCGTCTTCCTCATTGTCAGGTATGTTTTTTCCAATCCATGCATTATTAGCACCAGAGAATAACAAACCACTGTATTGCATCGGAATGCTCATATCGGTGTATCCTTGAATGTTATCAAAGAATAAATTATTGTTATTCCCCTTTTGGTCATAAAAGAAGCCATGCGTTGCTAAATGTAAAATATCAGGCGAAGAACCACTAAGTCCTTTTAAGGTTTTCTCATCAGCCCGATTTCCAATAATCAGAGTTGTGGATACTGATTGAGATTTTAAGACAGAATCTATTACTTCAACTTCTTTCAAGCTGTTGGGTAAATAATCCCATGTATTCCTATATAAGGAACGTGAAATCTTATTCTCAGCAAATGGCTTAAGATTAGCATCACAATCATTATCAAAATTAGCGTCAAAATTAATACTACCAAACTCTACTGCTGATTCAAATGCATCATCTTTTTCTTTCCTCTTACATAATAAGCCTGTTGTCGACAATCGATTAAATTTATATAAGTCAAAGAGGCGCACACCGCCATATTCGATTGCCTCTAAATTTATTTTGTGGAGAATTCCAATTGGAGAATAATAGACAATATCGCCCTTATCTATATATTTCTCAAGTGGCAAAAATAATAGTTGGAAAAGTCTTTCTCTTTGCTTTATACTATAACCATGACTCGAACATTCACTAAATAGATTCTCGAGTTCATACTCTTCACAGAGTTTAATTATAATTGGATGTGAGAGTGATTGGCGAGTAATCAAAGCACCGTAATAATATGAAGTTGAATCTATTGAAAATATTTCTGGAATTGTTATAAATTCAATAGCAACCTCGTTCTGCTTTAATTTTGAACGTAAGGAAGAGCTATTAACAAGAGAATCAATTAATACAAATGATTCTTTTGGTATCTTTGACAAGATATCCTTTTCTTGAGCTGAAATTATTTCTAATAAGTATGGGATTGAATCATTTGGAATAGACCTTTTTAGCAGTCTATTTCTATTGTGTCTATATGACCTATAATCCGTTATAATCCCCGAATAGATATTCTTTTTACAAAAATCAGACAAAAAATGACTTGCTTGAACTAATAGAGGTTTGGTATATAACACGTTATCATAAGTTTCACGCAATTGTCTAGCAGTTGGATATTTCCAACAAATTGCATTTGAAATCAAATCTATCACCTTGGATTTTTCCATCCAATAATTCTCCCTCTCTCTCTCCGAATACGTTGAAAGAATGAGTTTTAAGTTGGATTTGGTGTAATTTAGGTATTCATCAAATGTATTCAATATGTTTGAATCATTTGCTAAGAATTGTGATAATAATAAATTCTGCAAAAAGGATTCTTTTAGGTTAAAATTCATGTCTTTGTTGACAAATTGGGATAACAGCTTAATTGCTTCAGAAATATTCCCCGATTCAATTTGTGCATAGGTATAATTGCATACCGCAGAAATAGCATTGTCCCAAAATCCTTCTCGTTCTGCCATGGTAATAATATCATTCCAATGCCTTAAAGCAGATTGGACATCCCCCATTTGATAATAATTTCTTGCAAGATTATCATTCACTGATAGAATTCCTCCAAATACATCATAATTACGCCCACTTGAACTTTTTCCATTTTTTACATTAGCTAAGGAGGCTTGCAATAAAATGGTGGAATAAATCATCTTCCCTTCTTCTTGATAGATAACAGCTAATGTATTCAAGCAGTTCCCATATTCAACAGATGAACAATCATTTTCTTGGTCATATATCCGTTTAGCCTTCAACAATAAAGCCTTTGCGCCCTTTATATCTTTTATCAAAAAACGCAACTGCCCCCGTCTTTCATATAAAACTCGTTTAAGTGGATGATTTTGTAATCCATGAACTAATAACGTTGAATCAGCTTCATCCAAGACTTTCTCAGACAAATGAAATTGTAAGCCATTAGCAAAATAATTGCTTATAGAGTCAACTCTGGCAATATACTCTTCAACTGCGAATGGATTTTCAGTGGACACTGTTGTTGATCGTTCATCAGTGTCCCAACCTTTTGTAACAATATTAGATTTTATGGGCAACGTTTGCTTCTCAGAATCTAGTTGATTTAAAATTCCTTGAGAAACATTCATTTTCTTATAAATATGGATAAGCAATTCATAGATGAATCTTGAATACTTGCTATTTTCCCAAATATCGGAACTGCGAATCAGCGCTATATTTATTATTCTTTCGGCTGTACTATAGTCGTCATTCAAATAATATAAATTAGCCATTAAGTATGCAACTCTCAGATGTTCTTCATGATGAAACCAGTGCTTCTGATATATTATCTGCATTGAATTATTTAAAGCTTCCAATGCAAGTTCTAATTTTTGTTGTTGAGATTTTAAATAGCCTACATTACAATAATAAAGGACCTGTGCTTCTGGTGATGAGGTACTGATTAAATTCTGAATCTTATTCAGTCTTTTATCTGCTTCAGAATAAGCATGGCTATCTATTAACGCCTCTATCTCATCAAATGTAGACTTATCAAGATCTTTAGCTTGTAATATGATTGAAGATAGGAGTAAGCACAATAATAATAGTTTTCTCATAACATTTATTTTTTTGCAAAGGTAATTGTTTTATTTGTTTTTCGAAGCTAATCGAGAAACAAAATAGAATTTGGATTATATTTCTGGTTACTTTCTTACCCATTCCCTGTATTAAAAGACAAAAATACTCAAGATTATGGCAAACTCAAACGTACAACAAACAACTTTGGCACGATATTATGCGCCGTCTGAGATTCTAAACATCTATAAAGGTAAGCTGAATGCTGAATATTATGCAAGTAGACAAGGACAATTGAGAATCTACATGCAAGGTGTATTCGTACTGGGTAGAGGACAAGTGTATCAAGGCTACTACTTCGACTGGCTGAAAGATACGTCAAGCAATAGCTATCTGAACATAAAGGTGCCTATCAGTTTGAGAGCTCAATTAAAAGCAAACAGCCTTATCAATGTGGCTGGCATTCTTGAATATGACGTGCAAAATGCCTATAGTTCCATTCAGCTTATCTTAGAAGTTACTTGGGCTGAAACGGTACAGGTCAATGCTGTCTCACAGGAGGATCTCAGAAGGAATGAATTGTTATTGCAGAAGAATCGTAGCACACACAAGAATGTAGATACGCTACTTGAAAGTATTCTTTATGAAGACAAGAAACCAGTGATTGGTATTATTTTTGCTGAAACAGCTATCACTGAGACAGATTTCAACAGGGGGCTAAATGCAGCAGCACGAGAGAAGATCCAATTCGACAGGCAAAGGTGTAGCTTTGCTCAGCCTGTAGAGTTACTGAATATGCTCAAACAGATGGATACTAAAGGTTTTCATGCTATAGCTCTTGTTCGTGGCGGCGGCAACGAAAAAGATTGGGGAGCATTGGACAATCTGGATGTGTTGCAGACCATCGTCCAAATGAAGACTCCAATTATTTCCGCCATTGGCCATCCTGACGAAAAAGCTTTCATCAAAAACTTAGTCGACAAGGTACTTGAAGTCCCATTTGCTTTAGGGAGCTACTTCAGTAATATGGTCAATGAAGTGATAGAGCAACGTGAAAAGTCTAAGGCTGCATTGGTCAATGAAGTGAAGAAACAATATGCAGAAGAACTTTCGCAAGCCCGCAAACAAAACGCCACGTTGACCGATCAAATGAAAGCATTGACTAAAGCGCAGGAAGATGGACAAAAACTGCACGATGATCAATTAAGAACAGCAAATGACCGAAATAAAGAACTGCAGAAAAGTCTGGAAAAGATTAATGGTTCCCTAACGGATTTGACAAAAAAGAATGCAGAATACTCTGTTCAAGTCGCCAACTATTCATCTCGAATCAAAGATTTAGAGAAGCAACTGGATTTACGTCCCAAATGGTCCGTAGTAATTGTATTCTCCCTCATAGCTGCCATAATCGCCGCTTTCCTTTTCTAAGGTTTTTGGGTTAGTACTTTAAGATCTGCACTTTTGTCTCAAATGCGCTGCAAAGGTACAACCGACTTCTTAATGCTGCAAGGATTTCAATCTCGCAAACGGTTCCGTTCTGCGAGGAACCATTTTAGTCGATATCATGTTCAGAATTCTGCTCGTAGATTTCATGTAGTTTTTGTTGCAATAGTGCTTTGTCGGGCAGGCATAGCTGATATTCTGCAACCATGGTGGGCGAGAGACTGCGGCTTATGGCATACTCGACGACCTCATTGTCTTTGTCCTTGCACAAGAGAACACCGATACTGGGGTTCTCCTTGGCTTTCTTGACGTCGCGGTCGAGGGCTTCCAGATAGAAGTTCAGCTGTCCAAGATGCTCTGGTTTGAACTTCCCCGTTTTTAGTTCGAAAGCAACGAGGCATTGCAATTCCCTGTGATAAAACAACAGGTCTATGCGGAAATCACTGTTACCCACTTGCAGGCGGAACTCTTCGTCTATGAAGATGAAGTCCTTTCCAAGTTCTAAGATGAATTGCTTCATCTGCTTGATGAGGGCAGCTTTCATGGAATTCTCATTCTCATATTCCTTGCCACCCAGGAACTCCAGAACGTACTGGTCACGAAAGACGTGCTCTGCCTGTGGCGCAATTTCTCTCAGCACTGGTGAGAGTTTTATGTTATTCGCAACACTCCTTTCATAAAGAGCGCTGTCTATCTGACGCTCTAACTGGCGGGAAGAAAGTCTGTCGTGAATACAATGCTCCACATAAAAACACCTTTCAGACATGGACTTAGCACGACTCAAAATAGTGAGATTGTTCGTCCAGCTAATTTGTCTCAGCAGTGCTGAGAGTTTTTCGTCAGCGTCTTTATAGGTCTCGTAGAACTGCTTCATTCGCCAGAGGTTTTTGGACGAATCATCAGTGACATGGTAAAGATAAAAATTAAATCTGAGACAATCACTCCTATTGGAGGAATATTTCATGTGAGAGAGCAATTTTTCACGTTTTGTGGGTTCCGTTATGGGCAAAGTGGTGGGCTGAAATGTATTATCTTATGAAATTTGCCGAAATTTGCTGTCACGCTGTCACCAGGCTTGCAAGACATTGATTGTCATGCAAGTAGGTGGTGACAGATGGGTGACAGATACCCTGTTTGGTGACAGATAAACCCTCAAAAAGGGCGTTTGATCCAAAATTCAACTATAAAAAATTACTATGTCACACAGAAAGCACGGAATGCACAGAAATTTATTTGTCGTCACACAGAATGCAATGGTATTGT